>CAVOEM010000020.1:0-21401 GCA_963694575.1 Planctomycetes bacterium UBA1146
TCCAGAGTGTGTCGATGAAGAGCTGGTCGTCGATGATAAAGAACAGTGACATGGAACAGTGACATGGAACAGTGACATGGAACAGTGACATGGAACAGTGACATGGAACAGTGACATGGAACAGTGACATGGAACAGTGACATGGAACAGTGCGATAAGAAAATGAACGACATCGATCTCGAGCCGGTGATGGTCATCAGCAGAGGTCGAGCAAACAAGGACGAGTGAATCGAAGCCATCGACGGGCGCGAAGGTCGAGCCCGGGCTTCTCACAGTCCGTAACCAGAAAAAAGAGGCCTTTTCATGGCCAGAACGGTCAGACCAGAACTGCTCAAGCAGTTTGATCTTCGGGGAGACTCCCTGGAGAAAAAAGTAGAAGAATACCTCGATGGCGACTCTCTCGATAATGTCGAAGAAATCCTCCTCGACTCGATTGGTGATTTCGAAGAAGACAAGATCATCGTCGGCACAGTAGTCAGCGTCAGCGACGACTGGGTCATCGTGGATGTGGGCTACAAGGCCGAGGGTGAAGTTCCGAAGAACCACTTCGAGGGTGCCGAGATCAATGTTGGAGACAAAGTCGATGTCCTCATCGAGGAAGTCGATGAGACTGACGGCCGAATCATGCTTTCCAAGCGCAAAGCGGATCGCATCAAGGGCTGGGAACAGGTGGTCGACACCCACAACGAGGGTGACGTGGTCAGCGGCCGCGTGATGAGGAAAATCAAGGGCGGATTGTTGATCGACATCGGTGTTCCGGTGTTCTTGCCCGCCTCTCAGATTGCCATCCGCAGGGTCGGTGACGTATCCGAATTCGTCGGGCGTGATCTGGAATGCAAGATTATCAAGATCGATGAACCTCGTATGAACATCGTCGTCAGTCGCCGCAAACTGCTGGAAGAACGTCGTGACGAGATGAAGTCGAACCTGATGTCTGAAATCGAACTGGATCAGGTCCGTAAAGGGACCGTCAAGAACATCACGGACTTCGGCGCATTCGTCGACCTTGGTGGAATCGACGGACTGCTTCACATCACGGACATGTCATGGGGCAGGATCAATCACCCCAACGAGATCCTCGCCGTCGAGCAAGAGATCGATGTGAAGGTGCTCAAAATCGACAAGGAGCGGGAACGAATCTCTCTCGGCCTGAAGCAGACCCAACCCAGTCCCTGGGACGACATCGAGGAACGCTTCCCGATCGGTGCAAAGATCAGCGGCAAGGTGGTCAACGTTCTCTCCTACGGTGCGTTCATCGAACTGGAAGAAGGCATCGAGGGACTGGTACACGTTTCCGAGATGTCCTGGACCCGTCGAATTTCGAACCCCAAGGAGGTGGTCGATGCGGGCCAAGAAGTCGACGTGGTGGTACTCGAGATCAAGAAGGAAAAGCAAGAGATCAGCCTCGGCATGAAGCAGATCGAGGTGAATCCTTGGGAAGTCGTGGCCCAGAAGTACCCTGTCGGACACTACATCAGCGGTAAGGTTCGTAACCTCACCAACTATGGTGCCTTCATCGAACTTGAGGATGGGATCGACGGACTCTTGCATGTCAGTGATATGTCATGGACTCGCAAGATCATTCACCCCTCGGAGAAGATCGAGAAGGGTGAAGAGATTCATGCGGTGGTCCTTGAAGTCGACCAGGAGCGCAAGCGCATTGCACTGGGCCTCAAGCAGATGGAAGAGGATCCCTGGATCCGTTTCATTCCTGAGACCTACGTGGTGGGCACGGTGATCCGGGGAACCGTCACCAAGACCACCAACTTCGGCGCCTTTGTCCAGATGGATGAGGACCTCGAGGGTCTGCTGCACATCTCGGAACTCTCCGAGGACAAGGTCGAAGCTCCTGAAGAGGTGGTGAAGATCGGTCAGCAGGTTGATGTGAAGGTGATCAAGGTGGACGAGGAGAACCGGAAGATCGGTCTCAGTCTCAAGGAGGTCACGGAGGAAGAGAGTGGCCAGCTGTCGGCACTCTACGCCGAAGCCGCTGAGGGGGAGTCGCCCACTGCTGTGGGGTCGGTACCGGAGAACTTGCCGGACGAGATTCCCGATCTTGGCGAGGTGGTCGATCAGATCGATGCGGCTGCTGCGGTAGAAGAGGATGCAGCGGAGGGCAAAGCTACGGCTGACGAACCGGCTGCGGCGGAACCGGCTGCGGCGGAATCGGCTGCGGCGGAACCGGCTGCGGTGGAATCGGCTGCGGTGGAACCGGCTGCGGTGGAACCGGCGGTAGTGGAAGCTTCTGCTGAAGTTGCCGAAACGGTCGAATCTGCGGTAGAGGAACCTGCTGCGGAAGAACCCGCTGCGGAGGAACCTGCTGCGGAGGAAGTGGCAGAAGACGAGACGACCCCTGAGAAAGATGGGGAGTCGCAGGAATCCTAGATTCCCGGGAGCTCTCATGTTCGAGTGGATGACTACAACCAAGCGCAGCGCTGGTGTGATGCTGTTCTGTGTCCTCGTCACCGCAGTGGCTCTTGCCACTGGCGGTGACGAGGACCAGATTCCTCGGTTATTGAATCCAGCTGCGTCCCATCCAGCTGCGTTAAATCCAGCCGCGTTAAATCCAGCCGCGTTAAATCCAGCCGCGTTAAATCCCGCCGCGTTGGATGCCACTGCAAGAGTGGAACGGCAGTCGCTTGCAGCGCCCACTCCGAGGGAAGCCGCTGGCGATGCGGTGACTGAATTCCTCACCTCTCGCTATCAGGATGCCGTTCGCTCCTATGAAAACGGCAACTTCGAAAAGGCGTGGCGTATCTGCGAAGCACTCATGGTGCTGGCCCCTGACAATTTCCCATTGAGACTCGATGTCAGAAAACTGCGTCGAAGGGCGCACGGGAGGCACCTCAGTCATAGCGTTTTCGTGATCCGTTTCGAACGTGACGAGGCAGAGGTGGATCCTGTTTTCCCGCTGTCATTGCTCGAAGGTTCTGTGGTGCTGGAAAATCTATCGCAAGAGAAGATTCTGTTTGGAGATCAGCAGCAGAATCCGGTGCTCGGGCAGGTGGCGTGGAGCAGCCATGAGGTCTACCAGAATGGCACGATTCGGTCCTTCTCGGACGTCCGTGTTTTGCGCATCGAGAGTGGCTTTCAGATCGAATCCGGTGCCAGCCGCGCCATCCCAGTCACCTTGCCGTTACCGGTACCGGGCGCGATGCCGGTGCTCCAGCAATGGGTCGTGACCGGGGTGACGATGCCGGTAAGACTGGTCACCGCCGAGGGAGAGGTCAGCCGAGGAATCCCGTGGCTGGAAGAAACTGGACTGGTGGTTCCCGAGGGATACCAATCGATTGAAAACGATCCGAAGGGCGAATTGCGAAAATCGCTGCTCGATGGGGATCGGACCCGGATGGCCATTTCTCAGTACCTGTGGCTGGGGCAGCGGCGTGAATCGAAGCGATCACCCAATCCTCTGGATCCGATCGTGGACGACCTGCTCGCCTCCCTGGGGGCTCATCAAGGAGTGCTCGATGAGTTGATCGTGATCTCGCTGGAAGAGGTGACGGGGTTGATCCGGGAGCGATCTGCGAGAGCATGGAAGATATGGGGAGTGACCCGTCAGGTTCGCCGTGGATCTGACGAGCTCAAGGACCGATTGCGGGGGAACTGATGTCAGAAGAAAAACTCAACCTTTCCGATCCTGCCTTCGATGAGGTGACCCGTGGGGTAGTCACCATCGACACCATTGAAGAGTTGAAGAAGAAGTGGATCCGGTCCCGTGAAGAAGATCGTCCTCTGCGGGTCAAACTAGGAGTCGATCCCACTAATCCTCAACTTCACATCGGTCATGCGGTTCCCCTCAGAAAGCTGCGCCAGTTTCAGGACGCAGGTCATGTCGCAGTGTTGATCATCGGCGATTACACCGCTTGTGTCGGAGACCCATCGGGGAAGGACAAGACGCGCCCAACACTGACTCATGATGCGTGTCGGGAGAATGCTCAAGATTATCTGAAGCAGGCCTGGAAGATCCTCGATCAGGAGCGCACGGAACTGCGCTGGAATGGCGATTGGTTTCGTGAGATGTCATTTCTCGATGTGATCGCGCTCTGTTGCAGGACCACGGTCGCCCGGCAACTGGAAAGAGATGACTTCAGCAAGCGTTACTCCGGAGGCCAGCCGATCAGCGTTCACGAGTTCATCTACCCCCTGATGCAAGCCTGGGATTCGGTTCAGGTCGAGGCCGATATCGAGGTGGGGGGGACGGACCAGACCTTCAATCTACTGTTGGGGCGCGATCTGATGAGACAGGAGGGCATGGAGCCACAGGTTTGCATGACCACACCACTGCTGGTCGGGACCGATGGATCGATGAAGATGTCGAAGAGCTATGGAAACTCGATCGGAATCAGCGATCCCCCCGAGGAGATCTACGGTAAGACGATGTCGGTCCCCGATGAGCAGATGAGAGATTACTTCACCCTCGCATCGGACCTGTCCCTCTCGGAAATTGACCAGGTTCTTGCTGCATCTCCCCGTGAAGCGAAGGGGAAGCTTGCCCGGACCCTGGTCCGCCTCTACCACGACGAGGAACAATCGTTAGCGGCGGAGGCTCACTTCTTGCGAGTCTTCAGCCAGAAGGCGATGCCGGAGGTGATCGAGGAGTACACGGTTTCACCAGCAGACCTGGAAGACGGCAAGATCTGGGTTGTGAAGTTAATCGTCGACTCCGGATTGGCGGTCAAGAATAACGAGGCTCGTCGCAATATCGAAGGCGGTGGCGTGCGAATCGACGAACAGCGCCTCGAAGATCATGGCAGCCAGATCGAGGTTCGTGATGGAATGGTGATCCAGGTCGGCAAGCGCAAGTTTCGTCGGATCCGAGTCGGCTAGCGCCGTTCGAATTCCACCTCACCACTGAGCACCAGTTCCAGCGCGCGTGGGTAAGCGATCTTTTCCGCAGCGAAGACCCGTTGGGCCAGATCCTCGACCGTATCCTTTGCCTCGACGGCCACGCGTTGCTGAAGGATCACCGGGCCATGATCGTATTCGTCATCGACGAAGTGGACGCTGCAACCACTGAATGATTCCCCCGCTTCGATCACTCTCTGGTGAACTCGATCTCCATAGCACCCCTCGCCGCCGTGCAACGGAAGTAATGAGGGGTGAATGTTGAGTACCCTACCGAGCCAATTCTGCGGTATCTCCAGTTTGCGCAGCCAGCCGCCCAGTAGTGCCCACTGACACCCCGCATCATCGAGAGCATCAAAGAGCTGGTGGGAAGCTGCCGGCTCCTTGCAGCGGTGGACCTGGTGGGGGATACCCAGGCGAGAGGCGCGCTCCAGGCCGTCGGCACCCGGTCGGCTGGCAATCACCAGATCGATGGAGGCTGCGATCGGCCGCTGTTCGATGACCTGGTGCAAGTTCTCCAGGCTCCGGCCTCCGCCGGAAAGAAGAAACCCGATGCTCGCCGGGTCGGCGCTCATCGGGTTTGATCCTGTACTCTGGTCACTGGCACCCGACCTACAGGTCGTTAAGGCTGGTGAGAATCTGGCCGATCAGCCCGTATTCGAGGGCTTCCGTAGGTGACATCCAGCAGTCTCCGTTGGTGTCCTTCTCGACTTCTTCCAAAGTCTTTCCGGTTCCATCGGCAATCAACTGATTGCAGCGCTTGCGTAACTTCATGATCTCTTCTGCGGTGATCTCGATCTCCGACGCCTTGCCACGCACTCCACTCGATGGCTGGTGGATCATGATTCGGCTATTGGGAAGGGAGAAACGCCGCTCTTTGGGAGACGCCAGCAAGATCACGGTCCCGGCAGATGCATTCAGTCCATTGGTGATGCACAGCACAGGACTCCGGATGAACTGGATGGCATCATGAATGGCAAAACCATCATCGGCCGATCCTCCTGGAGTATTGATGAACAGTCGAATCGGATCATCGGACTGAGAGTCGAGCCACATCAGTGCCGGCACGATCTTGCTGGTCAACTTCGGTGAGACCTCCTCGGAGATGAAGAGGGTCCGTTGCTTTTCCATCAGATCACGCATGAACGGAACCTTGGCTTTTTTCTTCTTCTCGTCGTCGGATTCCTTGTCGCTGTTCAAGAACGCATCGAACGAGTGATCAAATTCTGTCATCCGCTTTCTTTCCTTCCTGGGCCTCGCGGCCAGGTTTTATGAATTCAAAAAGTTCACAATCAGGCGTGTCAGTCTCGGTTCTGCTTCAGCAGCCACCGCAAGGATCTCCTCGACCGACACTTTCTTCAAGTCTTCCGGGTCGCAAAGATCGGTGACCACCGAAATTGCGGTGGCTTGAATCCCCTCATGGGCACAGATGATGGCTTCCGGGATGGTCGACATTCCGACCACATCAGCCCCCAGAGTGCGAAGCATCCGGTATTCGGCCCTGGTTTCAAGGTTGGGTCCGGCAACGGCGACGTAGACCCCTCGAGTCGCTCGAATTTCCAGAGAGGAGGCAATTTTCTCCATCCTGACCACCGATTCGAGGCAGTACGGTTCCGACATGTCGGGGAATCGGGGTCCCCAATCGTCGATATTGGCCCCCGTCAGTGGGTTCTGCCCGAGCAAGTTGATGTGATCATCGAGCAGCAGCAGGTCTCCCTTCTGTAGATCGGGATCGATTCCACCGCAGGCATTCGAGATGATCGCCGAGGTCACTCCCAGTCGTCCGGCGACTCGCATCGGCATCGAGATGTCGGCCATCGACCAGCCCTCGTAGGTGTGAAATCGCCCCTCGAAGACGAGCACCCGGGCCGAGCCGATCTGACCGATGTGGAGTCGGCCGGCATGACCCGGTGCGGTGGATACGGGGAATCCTGGGATCTCTTCATAGGGCATCGTCAACGGTTGAGAGATCTCGTGCACCAGCGCTCCGAGTCCTGTACCGAGGATCAGGACCGTGTCCGGGGCGGCTCCGGTGTTGAACGATGCGATCGCCTCGGCAGCCTTTTCGACTCGTTGCCGGAACTGCTGACCTGCTTCGAGGATGCGATTCATCCGAACTCCTTCTTTGCCCTACTGATCCTTCTGAGGATCGGTCCATCGACTCAATAGTTCCTTTACCTGATCCAGTTCAGCCTCACACAACAAGATGCACTTGTTCCGATGGCGTTCCCCTCGGATCCATCTCAGGTCTTTCTTTCGCATCGCGAGGCTCCGGGCCAGTAGATCCACGATGGCCTGGTTGGCCTTGCCCTTTTCGGGAGCCGTGGTGATTCTCACCACCAGTGATCCGTCGCGGATGCCAGTGATCTCGTTTCGAGAAGCTCCGGCGATCGCTCTGATCGACATCTCGACTCCCTCGTCAGTCTGGACCAGTGAGAGAGGAGTATAGGATGACATGGAAATCCTTACATCCTAATCCCGGGTCTCACGCAGCATCTGACGCAGGCGTGGCACCGTTTCAGGAGCGATCCTTTGCCAGAGAGGGGTCGCCTCCTCTTTCCTCTCTGCCCACTCGAGCAGCAAGGTGATATAGATCAACATTTCCGCCGGCGGACCGGCCTCGATCCACAGGTCGAGTCTCGATCCCGGAGCGACTTCCTTCCACAGGAGGTAACGCCCGACTTGCTCTTCGGTATCCCGGTAGATCACCCGATCTTTCTCGATCCTCACAATACTGGCGGCGACATCACCGGAAGCACTGCCCTCGATGAGGCGGCCGGAGCGCTGTGGGAGGTCGATGGGTGGCAAACTGGCGAGGGCCAGGTCGAACTGTTCCAGGAATTCATGATGGTGGTCGATCACCAGCATCGACGATTCTGGTAACCCGTCGCGCAGTGCGGCATCGCGCAGGACACTGGATGACTCTCGTCCTGAAAAGGACCGATTGAAGGCACTCCAGCCCTCTCTCAACACAGGGCCGATCTCTGGTGTCCGTACCGCAGCTGCAGCCTTGCGGGCTTTGCTCACCTCGGCTCGTAGCTGCGGTTCTAGATCACGGGTCTCGGGAAGTAGTGCCCTGGTAACGACCCCGTCGATGATGTCCTCCGCCTGAGCAAACCTGCCCTCATCGAGCAACGTCTTCACCTCGGTGCTGGCCTCGGCCCACAAGATGATCGCCTCGCTGGTGAGTAGTTCGAGGAACAGATTGCGCTGTTGCCACGCCTCGGTGCTGGCAAAGTTTTCGGAGAGTGTGAGAGCCTCTTCACGTGCACGAGCAGGGTTCCGTGATGATCTCCAACCCTCGGCTCGAGCCAGTGCCTCCTGCCAGGTGAAGAGCGCACGATCTTCCAGTTCCGAGGCCTGCTGCAACTCCAGCTTCAGTTGCTGGGCCAGCACCTTGGCACGTTCTCCCGCTCGGGTCCCTGGATGTGAATCGACCAGTTCCAGTAGTTGCTGGAGCTTCTGTGCTGGCTTCATCTCCTGCTGGGTGGCGGAGAGAATGTCGGCGAGATGGCTACGAGCACCTTCTTCGCGAGAGAGTGCATCGACGCGCTGATGCTCTGCTTCGATGGCCCGCTCCAGAGCGGTCACTCGAAGCTGAAGATCCGACGGAATATCCTCGATCGACTCCAGCAGTTCCTCGGCGCCCACAGGGTCCCCTCGACTCACGGCGGAGTCGGCGAGGTCGAGACTCTTGGAGACTGCGTCGAAGTACTGTGCCGTCTGTTGTGCGGCTCGAGTTTTCTCATCCTGGTTATTCTGCCATTGCATCCAACCGGCGACCGATCCGACCAAGATGACCAGGAAGATCAGCAGTTTTAGCCTCGATGGACCGCTATTTCCGACGGAGCCGTCGATCCCTCTCGAGCCGTGATCTTGCAGCAGTTGATCCAGTTCCTCTCCGAGGACCCTGGCGTTGGCTGGTCGCTGATCCCGATTGGAATCCATCATCCGAGCCACCAGTTGGACCACTTCGGCGGGGACCTGTGGGGCCACTTCTGCGAGATCGGGGGGAGTCGTTGCCTGGATGTGCTTGAGGATCACCTCTCGCGCTCCCGCTCCGCGGTACGGGGTACGACCTGCGAGGCAATGAAAGAGGGTTGCGCCGAGAGAGTAGATATCGGCACGCTGATCGATGGAATCTCCACGCGCCTGTTCCGGTGCGATGTAGTGCGGAGAGCCGCTGACGCCGTCCTTCTGGGAAGCGACACCTGATTCGTCAGTGGTGCGTGCGATTCCCAGGTCTCCGATTTTGACTGCACCATTGCTGGAGATCATCAGATTGCCCGGTTTGATGTCGCGATGAACCACTCCCATTTTCTCTGCATATTCCAGACCTGTGGCTGCATCCCTCGCGCATCGCAGCGCCTGATCCAGAGGGAGGGCTCCACTCTCATCAATCACCTTCTCTACCGATCCTCCGGCCACCAGTTCCATGGTGAAGTAGTGATGGGAATCTTCTTTCCCGACATCGTATACCTGGACGATGTGGGGGTGACTGAGACGACCTGCGGAGCGGGCTTCACGGATGAACAAGGAGATGAACTGGGGATTTCTGGTGTACTTGTCGGACAGGATCTTGAGGGCGATCGGGCGATCGAGAGATTTCTGGCGGGCACGATATACGGTCCCCATCCCACCTCGTCCGATTCTCTGTTCGACCTGGCAGCCGCCGATTTCGGAACCTAGCAGTGGATCGTCATCGGTGAGGAATGTGAGCCGTGTGATGCCCACTTCGATGTGGTCATTGTGACGCAGGGTTGTGGGCTCGGAGATCTCCTCGCCATTGACCAGAACTCCGTTGGTACTCTCCAGATCACGGATGAGACAGACGTCATCCCGGCACTCGATCTGGCAGTGTCGTCGGCTGATCTCCTCGTCTCGCAATGAGATCTGGGCAGTGTTGTCGCGGCCGATGAGCAGCACCGCATGCTTTTGAATCGACCACGTACTTCCCCGGTCAGGGCCCTTCTCTGCGACGATCCGAGGCATCAATTCACCTCTTCCTGTGACTGGTAGAGTGCGCGGCCGAGGCGAATCCAGGTGGCGCCCTCCTCGACGGCAACTTTCCAGTCTCCCGACATCCCCATCGAGAGGTGCTCGAATTGGGGGATAGTGCTGGCGGGAAGTTGTTCCTGAATCGTGGTTCTCAGTTGATGCAGGGCGCGGAAGATCGGTCGGCTCTGTTCGGGAGACCAGTTGGGAGCCATCGTCATCAAGCCGCAGAATCGAAGGGCAGGGAATAGATCGATCCAGCGGAGGATCATATCGGAAGCCTCCACCGGGTCGATGCCCGCCTTGCGAGATTCTCCAGCGATGTTGACCTGTACCAGCACGGGTAACTGGGCGACGAGATGGTCCTCCACCCATGTGTCGAGTGAAGCGGCGAGCCGCTCCGAATCGAGGGAGTGAAACAAACTGATCCGTGGGGCCACGTCGCGGATCTTGTTGCGTTGCAGCCTTCCGATGAAGTGCCAACCGTCTTGATCCTGGCCAGGGTTGGTCTTCTCGACCAACTGGTCCGCTCGATTCTCGCCGAGTGGCCCGTATTCGCCATCGAGCAACTTTCGAGCATCATCTCGAACGAGGTACTTGGTCACAGGAAGAATTCGAGCGGGCTCGGTACCCGGTGGAGTCAGGTCTCTGACCTGTTCGTTGAGGCGATTCCAGTTCTCCTCGAAGAGGGGCATGTCGAGAGCCAGCAGGCTTCTCTTCATGTGGTTTCCTCCGGCTGGGCGATCTCGAGGCGAATCGACTCGGGGCCCAGCAACTCACGAAGTTCTTCGATCAACTCCTGGGTCGCACTGGTAAGGAGCCGATTTCCGCAGGGAATTCTCCACGAATCTGGTCCATGTTGATCGAAGATCAAGGTCACTGGCAACTTGCCTGGATGACGGTGAAGGATCTCCTTGGTCTGGAAAAGCATCGCTTCATCGCTGTCGGAAGGGAACTGGATTCCGATCTGTTTTGCGACCTGTTCGGAAGCCAACTCGAGGGGCAAGATCCGGTTGACCCTGATCTGACTGCCACTGAGACCCCCTTCCTGGTCGTCCGAGATCTCGGCGGTCCCCTGGATGATGAGAACCTGATCCATCTCGAGGAACTCGCTAGAAGTCTTGAAGGTCTTGGGAAAGACCACCGCCTCGATCGAACCTGAACGGTCCTCCACGGTCAAGACGGCCATCGTTTCACCGCGTCTGGTCTTCACCTTTCGAATCTTCGAGACCATCGTCGCAAGTGTGACCATCTTCTGGTCCTGCTTGGTGGTCAGTTGAGCGATCAGATGTGTGCGAAGTGGTTCAATCTCCGTCTCGATCCGCTCGAGCGGATGGCCGCTCAGGTAAAAGCCCAGCGACTTCTTCTCCCTCGACAGCGTCTCACTGTCACTCCACGGCGGGACGTCGGGCCAAGATTCCTGAACGGTGGGGGCCGAGTCTGCAGCAAACAGGCTCAACTGACCCGCACGTCGTTCGGCATGAACCCGTTTCCCTTCTTCGATGGCATCCTTGACTGCCGCATGGAGAGCCGAGCGACTCGGGCCCAGACCCTCGAAGGCCCCGGCACTGATCAACTGTTCCAGAACCATCTTGTTGACCAGTTCCGGTTCTACTCGAGATGTCAGATCAAATAGGCTCTTGAATGGACCCTTCTTCTCACGTTGCTGGACGATCGCTTCGATGGCCTTTTCCCCGACTCCCTTGAGGGCGACCAGTCCGTAGACGATCTTGCCATCCTGCAGCGAGTAGGTCTTGCTCGATTGATTGACATGGGGCGGAAGCACTTCGATGCCCAACCTCTTGCACTCGTCGAGGTAGGTGACCATCTGCTCGACCGCTGAGATGTAGCAAGACATCACTGCGGCGAGGAAAGCCTCGCCATGATTCGCCTTGAGGTATGCGGTTCTGTAGGAGATCAGCGCGTAGGCGGTCGAGTGCGACTTGTTGAAGCCGTACTTGGCAAATTGCTCGATCTGTTCGAAGATGGCTTTCGAGATCTTCGGCTGGATGTTGCTGTGTGTCTCCGCACCCTCGACGAACTGATCCCGGTACTTCTCCATCAACTCGATCTTCTTCTTGCCCATCGCCTTTCGGAGGCTGTCTGCGTCGTTCATCGAGAAGCCCGCAAGGTCGTGGGCGATCTTCATCACCTGTTCCTGATAGAGGATCACCCCGTTGGTCATGTGCAGGATCGACTTCAGGGAAGGGTCGAGGTACTCGACTTTTTCCCGGCCATGTTTGCGGTCGCAGTAGAGGGTATGCATACCCGAACCGAGTGGACCGGGTCGATACAGCGCCAGAACCGCGATCAAATCCTCGAAGCAGTCGGGAACCAGGTTTCGAAGCAACTTTCTCATGCCGTCGCTCTCGAGCTGGAAGATGCCGTGGGTCTCACCCTTGCAGAGCAACTGGTAGGTGGCCTCGTCATCGAGCGGAATGTTCTCGATATCGATCGATACACCCTGCTCCTCGATCAGACGGCAAGCTCGATCGATGATGGTGAGATAGCGCAGTCCAAGGAAGTCCATCTTGAGCAGACCCAGTTGCTCCAGAGTCTCCATCGGATACTGGGTCACGATGTCATCGCCGTTTTTGGAGAGCGGGATCAAGTCGGTCAAGGGACGGTCGGCGATGACCACCCCGGCGGCGTGGGTAGAGCAGTGACGATTGAGCCCCTCCAGTCGCATCCCGACATCGAACAACTCCTGAAAGCGCGGATCCTTTGCCGCTGCAGCGAGCTTGGGTTCCTGTTCCAGAGCTTCTTCCAGTTTGATGCCAAGAGTGTCAGGAACTTTCTTGGCCAGTTGATCGACATCGCTGAGAGGGATTCCCAGGGCTCTACCGACATCGCGAATCACCGCCTTGGCCGCCATCGTCCCGAAGGTGATGATCTGACACACTCGATCTTTGCCGTACTTCTGTTGCACGTACTGGATGACCTTTTCGCGGCCCTCCATGCAGAAGTCGATGTCGATGTCAGGCATCGAGATCCGGTCCGAGTTGAGGAATCGTTCAAAGATGAGGTCGTACTTGAGTGGGCAGAGAGTGGTGATCGAGAGGCAATAGGAAACGATCGAGCCGACCGCTGATCCTCGACCGGGGCCGACCGGAATCCCCTCTGCTCTGGCGTACCTGCAGAAATCCCAGGTGATGAGGAAATAGGAAACAAATCCCATCTCGATGATCACCGAGATCTCGTAGGCGAGGCGCTGGCGTGCCTCTTCGGTCGGTTCGGGGTAGAGTCTTGAAAACCCTTCTTCGACAAGTTCGTGGAATCGTTCCTCGTTCTGCCCCTGCAACTCTTCGGCCGTGAAGGAGGCATCGTCAGCCTTCTTTGCCGTCTCTGTTCCCTCGATGAAGACGGGCAGGAATGTCTTTCCCATCTCGAGTTCGAAATCGACCATCGAGGCGATATCCATCGTGTTGGTGATGTATTCGGGGTAGTCACCGAAGAGTTGTGCCATCTCCTTGCCACTGCGGAAGTAGAAGGAATCGGAGTCGAATGCCATCCGATCTTCGTCCTCCATTTGCTTGCCGGTGTTGATGCAGAGATGCACTTCCTGGGCGTGTGAATCCTCCCTGCGAAGGTAGTGCACATCATTGGTCGCGATCACCGGAACACCCAGTTTTTTGGCCAGTTCAGGGGCACGCTCCAGGATGCGTTTTTGCTCCACCAGGCCATGGTCCTGTACTTCCATGAAGAAGCGCCCCGGCGCAAAGGTGTCGATATATTTCCGTGCACACTCCTCCGCCTTTTCTGAATCTCCATGGAGTAGCGCTCGATTGATCTCCCCGGAGAGGCATGCCGATGTCGCGATGAGTCCCTCGGAGTGCTGGCGCAGCAGTTCGTGATCGATCCTCGGTTTGTAATAGAATCCCTCGGTGTAGGCAGCACTGGTGAGCTTCAGCAGGTTTCTGTAGCCGATCTCATTCTCCACCAGCAATACCAGGTGGAATGCGTGCTGCTTGCCCTTTTCTCGCTTGCGGTCGTGACGGCTTCCATCGGTGATATAGGCTTCGATCCCGATGATCGGCTTGATGCCTTGGGCGCGACAGGCGTTATGAAACTCGACCGCACCGTACATGTTGCCGTGGTCGGTCAACGCCAGCGCCTGCATTCCCTGGTCTTTGGCCATCGTTACCAGTGCAGGAATGGTGCTGACCCCATCGAGCAGGCTGTAATGGCTGTGCACATGAAGATGGCAATATTGATCCGAAACTTGTGCCAAGACTCCTCCGGCTGCTGAGATGATTGTTCGAGGGGATGATTCCCCAGTCCCGGTTGTAGGGGCCAGACAGTGGACGGGCAAGTACCACGGAGACTTGATGCCATCGCAGTTGGGTGTGATCCTCGCAGGAGAGAGGGGAACCTTTGATGCCAGCAGAGCCAGACTCGCCGAAGAAATCGACAGAAGAGGGCCACCCCGAACCGGGCCAGGAAGTGGATTCTGCGGTGGGGGAGGCGGTTCAGTCTGATCCAGAGTCTGATCCAGAGTCTGATCCAGAGTCTGAGCCAGAGTCCGATTCTCCGGGAAAGGACACGGAGCCTCCCCGGGCAGAGGAGCAGAAGTCTCCGGAGACGGGGGATACGGCGACCTCTAGCACTCCTCGCCGCGCCTTCGCCCGTCTGCGCGACGAGGAGCAGAGAGTGGCAGGAGGGGGGCGCTGGAGCGTCGATGCGAGCCGCCGTCACTGCCATCGTTGCGCTGAGGAGATCCTTCGAGGAAACCCCTTCTGGACCGTCCTGGCCGAGGCGGACCCAGACCAGGCGGGGGAGGCTGTGGCGGCGTTTTTTTCCCGCCAGGACCACTGTGAGGGGTGTATTGAGTCGTTGGATGAAGATCTCTTCTTCGCCCGCTGGAAGACCACGGTGCCAGCCCCGGAGGGGCCGCCACGACGGATCGTCAATATCGCTTCTCTTCATGCCACCTTCCTTTCCCTGATCGATGCTCTCGATGGTGAAGATGTGGGTGCTCCCGTCGCAGCGGATGAGACCGGAGATCCGGTGTCGTCGGAGAGTTCCGCTTCAGCGGCGACCGATGAGGTTTCCGCAGGGGTGGCCTCGGCGGCACAGAAGCAAGAAGAGCCGCAAGAAGAGCCGCAAGATGCTCGAAACAGGCCGACCCGGCGGGCCGCTCTCGAAGTCTCTGCGGTGGCAGATCGGATCCGGCTCGCCTACCTGTTGGCACTGTTTCTGGTGCGCAAGCGAGCCTTGCGCTGGATCAGCCATGATCCGCAATCGCTGACGGTGGGGGAACGCTCAGGAGCGATCCACCAGGTAAAGGTCCCCTCCATCGACGCTGTCGCGCTGGAAGAGGCCGTGGCAGAGATGGAGCAACTCCTCGGCTAGTGGCGAATTGCGGTACCCCGCAGCGGTGGTGATCTCCACCGAATCGGTCACTTTTCAGCGCCTTCACCGCTTCCTCGGTTCGACCTGCGGTGCCTCGTGAAATAAATTCCCCACTTTGCTCCACCCATCGGCCTTGATCGAAAGTGCATCGGATTCGGTCCAGTCCCCTGTATTGCTAGTATTAACCATTCAAAGGCCAATATCGGCAAAAAGGGCCTCATTTCTTCGGCACGTAGATTCCCCAGGTGAGAAAAAAAAAGTGGTCCACGGAAAGCACCAGATGTGGGGGGGCACTCTAATCGAGGGGGGCATGGAGTGTGGCTGAGTTGTCACAACTCCTTATATCATAAGGGTCTGCGAGGATCACCTGGTTGCTTTGGGGCGTTAGCCCCATAAGGTGGGGCGAAGTGGAGGTCGAGGGAGGCTGAGTGGGGTGCAAGCCCTGGCGAGCCACTCGACCGTGAAGCCCGAATCGATCGCGCCGGCAGTCGGCGCACCAGGGAGTCCAAATGGCCGTGCACTTCAAGGGACAGTTCGAACTGACCCTCGACGAGAAGGGGAGAGTGATCATCCCCTCGCGGCTGCGTTCGAAGATCGATCCGCGGGAGGATGGCGAGGGCTTCGTCGCCACAGCTGGCACTGCGCCATGCCTGTGGATCTTCACCACCGCCGAGTGGGAGCACATTTACAAGGAGATGCGCCGCTTCGAGCGAGGCTCTCCAGAACTTCATGAACTGCAACGGGACTTTTTCGGCCAGGCCGAGGATCTCGCTCCCGACCGCCAGGGCCGGGTGCTGTTGCCAGAGCGTCTGCGCAGCTGGGGACAGCTCGACAAGGAACTGGTTTTTGTCGGGTGCTTCGACCGCATCGAGATCTGGGGAGCAGAGGTGTGGAAAGAACGCAACGAGGACCGAGACGCCTACCGGCGTCGACTCGATGCGTTCCTGGAGGAGCACGGAAGTTACGCCAATCGGATGGAAAAATACTTCGGTGGGGAAATCACCGGAGAGAAATAGCAAATGTAGGGAACGCAGATCTTCGCTTGGGGATAGGTGCGGATCTGTGGGGAAGAAACAGGGGGAAGCAATGATTTCATTGATCGAACAACAGGTCGAACCGGTCAAGAAGCAACAGACGGTTCGTCAGAGAGTCATCGACTACTTGGTGACCGGTAAGCCACTGGACCATGCGCCAAAGTCGATTCTGGCAGACGTCGATCGTCTGTACGAGATGTTGGAGCGAGCCAGGAGTCTCGGAATCACCGGGATCAGTCTTTCCAAGGAACTCCAGTCGGTGGCGCGAGCTCGTGCCTTTGGCAAGGCGATCGCCCCTCTCACCGAGGGTGCTTGAAGTAGCGGAGGTCGACGGATGAACGGGCACGACCCGGTACTCCTCGATGAGGTCCTTGAGGGCCTGGCTCCAGCGCCTGGTGAACACCTGCTGGATCTGACCCTGGGCCGCGGAGGGCATGCACGAAGGATTCTCGAGGCGACAGCACCGGCTGGGCGACTGACCGGTGTCGATCGAGATCCCCAGGCCCACGCTTGGTCCGCAGATGAACTGCCGGGAGATCGCACCGAACTGATTCACGGCAACTTCGGAGATCTTCCCGATCTCCGTCAGAGGATCGGTAGCGGAACCTGGGATCTGGTCCTGGCCGACCTGGGAGTTTCTTCGCCACAGATCGACGAGGGAGACCGCGGCTTCTCCTTCCGATTCGACGGCCCGCTCGACATGAGAATGGATCCGACCCGGGGAGAAACCGCCGCACAACTGGTGGCATCGAGCACGGAGGAACAACTGCTGAATCTGATCGGGCAACTGGGAGAAGATCGACACGCGAGGAAGATCGCTGCGGCGATCGTCAGGGCTCGAGCTGTCGAACCGATCACCACCACCGCAAGGTTGGCTTCGGTGATTCGCGATGCCGTTCCCGTCTCCAGAGGGAACCACCTGGATGCGGCCACCCGAACCTTTCAGGCGTTGCGGATCTCCGTCAATGGAGAGTTGGAGGCACTACAGCACCTGCTCGATCGCGTCGGCAACTTGCTCTCTCCCGCAGGCAGGCTGGCGATCATCTCTTACCACTCGCTCGAGGATCGAAAGGTGAAGGAGCGATTTCGCACCCTCGCCCGGGAAGGGGACCATCAGTTGCTGACCACTCGTCCAGTTCGGCCCTCGGATCAGGAGATCCAGCGCAATCCCCGAAGCCGATCCGCCAGGATGCGAATCATCCAGAGGCTGGGAGGTTCAGCATGACAGCGATGAAGGTAGCGATGGTGGCGGCCTGTGTGCTGGTGCTGGGATTTGACCTGGCGCGTGACGGAGCCGAGAAGATCCGATTGAAGAGAAGCATCGAAGTGCAAAAGGAAACCCTCGGCCGTCAGCGTCTCGACCTCTCCACGTCCCGTTCGATGCAGCAGGTGAAGGTCTTCGAGATGGTCTGGGGAGTTGATCGAGAGAATCTCGACAATATTTCGCTGGAGCAAATGGAAGAGATGGCTCTCGTCGATGAGACTCAGGTCAGTGAGTTCTCCGGGTCGGTGGTACCGATCTCGGTACTCGACCACCTCCTCGCCGAGGAAGACAGGCTTGGGAAATGAACTGGAAGTCGTTTCTGGGGCTGGCGCCGAACACCTCTGCCACCGAAGGGGAGCATCACCGCACCTCTCGAGCGGGAGAATTCTTCACCGCTCTGGTGTTCCTGGGGGTGGCAGCCAGTTTCCTGGCGGTGCTGGGTAAGTGCGGCTGGATGCAACTGGTCAAGGGAGAAGAGTGGACCTTCACCCAGCAGCAAACCCAGAGCCAAACGCGCCACTCGACGATCACCCGGGGAAAGATCCTCGACAAGAATGGACAGGTGCTGGCGCACGACCGGATTCAGTATCGAGTTGCCATCGATCCTTTTTCCGCAGCCAAGGTGGTCTCGAACGAGACCGGTGTGGAAGGACTGCAGCGCGCCATCCAGGGAGTGCTCGATCTGCCCGGGCTGATACTCGATCAGCCGAGGTCGAAGATCGAAGCGAGGATCGTTCAGATCGCTCTTCGAAATCAGCAGATTGCCGCACAAGAACCGCATCCACGAGGTGCGTCATTGATCCAGTACTACCCGGTCGGGATCGTCGAGGCGGGCCTCGCAGAAATAGAACTTCTTCGAGCCCGGTTGCGCCTACACAAGGATTTGGAACGGCCGGTAGTGCCGGCTCTGGAGACTCTTCTCGAGCGGCACTATCCCTTCGGAGATTGCGCCACTCTGGTCGTTGGAGAACTTCGTAAGGATCGACAGATCGGTCTGCACGGAGTCGAACTGTCCTGCAACGATCGGCTGAAAGCACGCAGTGGCCTGCTGAGCCAACGTACCGATGCCGCAGGCAGACGACTTGCCGAGGCGACCGAGCAGGTTCCCTCGATGGAGCGCGAAGATGTGCAACTGACCATCGGAATTCACGAACAAGCGCTGCTCGAATCGGTGCTGGAGGAGACCTGTTTCAGTACCGGAGCTGAAAGTGTCACCGGCATCGTCATGGATCCTCGAAATGGCGAGATCATCGCACTCGGCACCTACCCGGGCCTCCAGCGTGGGGATATGCAAAAATTGTGGAACCAGAGCCGACCCGGCGATGCCTTGCCGATGATGCTGCAGGCACTGCATCTTTCGATGGAGCCGGGATCGGTGGTCAAGCCGTTGATCCTCACCGCAGCCCTGCAGGCGGGGTTACGATTCGAGGATCGCGTCGATGTCCAGGCGACGAGCCAGTCTTTCGCTGGCCGCAGGCGCGTATTCACCGACAGTCACCTGCTACGCGATCGCACGGTCCTCGGTACGGTGGTCGAATCGAGCAACATCGGAATCGTCGACATCGGCATGCGACTGGGCAAGAAGCGTGTCCATCAGTGTCTGACTTCCTTCGGACTGGGGAGCCGGACCGGAATCGACCTCCCTGGGGAAGAGCGGGGCTTCATCAAACCCCTCTCGAAATGGAGCTGGTACACGCTGACCTCGGCTTCCTTCGGTTACGAGATCCAGGTCACTCCGCTGCAACTGATCCGGGCCTACAGTGTCATCGCCAACGGAGGAGAACTGGTCACCCCGCACCTCAAGAAAAGCCATGTCGATCCACTGCGCTCTCCCGAAACCAGGATCATCTCGGCTCAGATCGCTTCTCAGGCACGATTTGCGATGCGTGAAGTGATGCGAGTGGGCACCGGAAAGACGGTCGGTGGGACGGTCCAGATGGCCGGAAAGACCGGCACCGCCAAGTTGTCGGTGGAGGGGGAGTACATCGATGGACTCTACACCTCCAGTTTTATCGGATTCGCCCCATGGCAGGCTCCCGAGCGGATCGCGATGGTAGTGGTGGAGCAACCCGATCCCCAGATGAAGGGTTATTACGCCTCGAAGACCGCTGCCCCGGCGGTCCGGGATCTGCTCGAAGGGATCCTTCGAATCGACGGAAATCGGGTGCAACAGGCGCTGGCCGCCACCGATCCCGCCTCCATCCTGGTTCCGCAGCGTCTCACCCGCCAGCGCCTCGGTTCCGCGGATTTTCTGCCCCGGGAGGGGGAAGATGATCCAAGGCGGATTGATCCCCTCGTCGGGGCCGATAGTCTGGACCGCCGGGAGAGGACCGGGGAAGGGGAACCGCAAGCATGGGATCACGACGATTGATGTCGCTACGGGTGCCTCTTGGCCGAGACATCCTGGGGGAGATCCTTGGAGTTCCACATCTGAATCGCTGGCCCGACCGACCCATCTCATCCATTTGCAATGATCATCGCAAGATGCCCGCAGACCTGTTCGTCGCAGTGCAGGGCCAACGTCACGATGCCACCGACTACATTCGTAAGGCGATACAGGACGGTGCCCGTGGCATCGTTTGTCAGTCTCCACCCTTTTCCGATGTCGATGCGTCAGTCTCCTGGTGGCAGGTGGATGATGCGCGTCGGGCACTGGGTGAGTTAGCCCACGCCGGAGCCGGTTGGCCTGGCCGACAGATGCAAGTCTTTGGTATCACCGGTACCAATGGGAAGAGCACCACGGTGGGATACCTGTCGAGCATCTTGCAAGAGGCCGGTCGCAAGGTGGGTTGGATGACCACCCTCGAGCATCGCCTCGGGGATAGCACCACCCGCAGCCGCATGACCACCGAAGATCCAATGGTGATCGCCGATTCACTCGCCCGACATCTCGCAGCAGGTGGCACCGACATGGTGCTTGAGGTTTCATCCCATGGCATCGATCAGCAGCGGATCGGCGGGCTTTCCCTGACCGCCGCTGCGATCACCTCCCTCGGTCGCGATCACCTCGATTACCACAAGACTCTTGAGCAGTACCACGAGACCAAGCAGCGCCTTGCTGATTGGTGTCAGGAAGGTGCGGCGTTTGTCAGGCCGCATCCGCAACCAGATGCTTCCGATCCGGCGGGAGAGATTCGTTTCCAGGTCGATGGCTTCGAAGATGCGGTGGCCGATCGGATCGACAGCCACTTCGAGGGGAGCAGCGCTCGCTTCCGAACCGATGGTTTCACTGGTGTGGTGGAATTGAGACAGCCGGGACGACACAACGTGTCCAATGCGCTGGTCGCCAGCTCCATCGCCGCAGCAAATCAAATCTCCGCCACCCACATCGTGGCAGGAATTGACAAGGCGACGGCTGTTCCAGGTCGACTCCAACCGATCGAGTCACCGGTCGGTCGGATCTACATCGATTTTGCCCATACTCCAGATGCCATCGACGCGGTGATCTCGACCTTGCGCCCGCTGGTCAGCGGTCGATTGATCCTGCTGTTCGGTTGCGGAGGGGAGCGAGATCAGGGCAAGCGTCAGCAGATGGGCTCGTGCGCCTCCAGGGCCGATCATCTGATCGTGACCAGCGACAATCCCAGAGGTGAGGATCCTCAGCAGATCATCGATCAGGTCTTGACTGGCGTGTCGGCGGGAGTCGACCACAACGCCGAGGTCGATCGGCGTCTGGCCATCGAGACTGCGGTGAAGATGCTCAAGCCCGATGACGTCCTGGTCATCGCCGGCAAGGGACATGAAGACACCCAGCAGATCGGAGATCGCTTCCATCCCTTCGATGACCATCGGGTGACCTGCGAACTGCTGGAGCAGAATTTCCCGCAGGGAGATTCGCCAGATCCGCGGTCCGATGGTTCCTCCAACTTCTCCAGGGAGGTGATCGGATGAAGATCAGTTCGCTGGCT
>CAVOEM010000021.1:0-21345 GCA_963694575.1 Planctomycetes bacterium UBA1146
GAGATGATACCCAACGATGTTGACCAGAACCGGACTCAACAGAATCAGCCCGAAGGCGCTCATCCGACTCGAAGCGATCAACAATCCACTGGCCGCCTGAGTGGCAAAGATCAGGTTGGACATGTATCCACTGGCGGTGATTCCAGCCCAGAACGCGCCGGTCGCTTTGGGATTGGTGGCAGGTTGGTCACCCCCGGCTGAAAACCAATCAAAAAAATGATTGAGTCCCATCAGGATGAAAAACCCACCGTAGAGTCCTTGCAGGATCAAGATCCCGATCGGTTGTCGCTGTTTGGCTGGACTTTCTTTGTCAGTCATCATGGCTCCTTTTTGCTGAGGTTCGGAGAGCCAATCTACAGGAATCGTTGAAGTTTTTACCGCACAATTTCGATATTGTGCGGTGGTATTTTGGGCTCGTTCGACCGGGTTTCTACAGGTTACTCTCCCCTGGAGCCCACTGAAGCCATAGGATACCCGCTGACGGAGGACCAAATGAATCGATGGATCATCTGCACCTGTACACTTTTCTGTGCCGGTATTCCGGGGCGAGCGCAAGAAGCTGGAGAAGCCCAGGTGGGAGGTTGGAGACTGGCGGATAGCCCCAGCGCCTACCTGCGGGAACATGCGGAGAATCCGGTCGAATGGTATCCCTGGGGGGAAGAGGCATTCGAGCAGGCGAAGAAACTCGATCGTCCCATCTTCCTGTCGATCGGTTACTCGTCATGCCACTGGTGCCATGTGATGCGCCGGGAGTCCTTCTCCGATCCAACGATCGCTGCGTTCATGAACGAAAACTTCATCTCCATCAAGGTAGACCGAGAAGATCTTCCTCACGTCGATGATGCCTACATGGATGCGGTGAGGGCGATGACCGGTGGAGGGGGATGGCCGCTATCTGCTTTCTTACTCCATGATTTGAAACCGTTCTTCGGGGGAACCTACTTTCCACCGCGAGCACGATTCAATCGACCTGGGTTCCTGGAGTTGCTCGGTTCCATCGCTAAAGCCTGGAGTGAGGATCGGACACAGATCACCGACAGTGCCGGAAAACTGAATGCCCACCTGCTCGATCGGGCGAAGCGCAGTTTCGATGGTATTGAAGCGGAAGGGTACCTCTCTGGAGGGCTCGACGGCGCTGCCAGTAGTTACACCGCGGATCCTGCCGGCTTTGGTAAGGCTCCACGCTTTCCCAACCCCAGATTGCTGCAATATCTGATCGGCGAGGGAAAGATGCGTGGAGATCAAGCCTCCATCGATCGAGGAGTTTCGGTGCTCCACGCGATGGCCAACGGCGGGATCTATGACCAGGTGGGCGGCGGGTTCCATCGCTACAGCGTCGATGCCCAGTGGCAGGTGCCGCACTTCGAAAAGATGCTCTACAACCAGGGATCGCTGGCGGAAAGTTACTTCGAGGCCGGGCGGATCGCCGATGATCCACAACTGACCGCAGTCGGGGTCGCCACCTGCGATGCTTTGCTGGAACAGTTCATGCTCCCCGATGGAGGGTTCGCAGGCTCATGGGATGCAGATTCTGGAGGGGTGGAGGGCTCTTATTACGTCTGGACTCCAGAGCAGGTGAAGGAAGTGGTGGGAGAGGAATCGACCCCTCTCATCTGCATGGTCCTGGGGATCTCCGAGAAGGGCAACTTCGAGGGGGGAGAGGCGAGTGTCCCTCGCAAGGCGATGTCGATCGAGCAGGCCGCAAAATCACTGTCGGTCGATTTGAATCAGGCGGTACAGAAATTTGTCGAGGGAGTGGCCCTGATGAAGGGACATCGTGCGCATCGAGTGGCGCCCAAACGAGATCCCAAGGTGGTGTTGGGGTGGAATGCACTCGCCATCTCGGCGCTAGCACGTGGCGCGGCGCTGCTGGATTTGCCTCGATTCCGTCAGGCGGCGGTGGGAGCCTACTCCTCGATGAAGGGATCTCTGGTCCTGGAAGATCAATTTCAGAGGCGTAGAGACTATCCCGATGGAATCTCCTCCAGCGATGGAGGGGAGCAGGAGATGGCACAGGTCTCCGGCAACCCAGCCACCCTTCAAGATGCGGCTTTATGGATGAAATGTTGTCTCGATCTCTACGATGCGACCTTCGAGGTCCAATTCGTGGCCGAGGCGATCCGTTCCTGGCGAGTGATCCTCAAGGAGTTCGGTCCGCTCGAAGCGGACGGTGGTCTGTTCGAGGCTCCAGCGGGCGCCGAGGTGTTGCTCGGGAGGAGACAGGAGTTCTTTGATGGTGCGATTCCGTCGGGTAATGCCACCGTGGCACGCAGCTTGTTACGTCTTTACGAGTTGACCGGGTCCAGCGAGTACCGCGAGACGGGCGAACACATCATCGCTGCAGGATTGCGCTCGATTGGACCCTATCCGACCGGTTCAGCAGAATTGCTTCTGGCGGTACAGGCGATGACGCGCGCGGCTCCAGCGGTCGCAGTGGTCGGAGATCCGACAGCAGTGGAAACCCGAAGCCTGATTCATGCCGTGACCCATTCCAAGGTTCCCTTTCCGATCGTGGCACTGCGATTGCCCGGCGAGAAGGGATCTCGCGCGGCTGAAGTGGTCGCGCTTCTGGCGGATCGAGGGCTCCTCGATGGAAAGCCGTGTGCCTATCTGTGTATCCATCAGCAGTGTGATCTTCCCACTTCTGATGTCGATGCTCTTTCACTGAGGCTGGAAGAGATCGCACGTGAGAATGATGAAAAGACTCCAGAGGAAGCGGTCACTCCGGAAAAATCGGATCCATCCAGTGAGGCGGTGGAGACGAAGGAATCGAATGGCTCTCGATGAAAACGGCTGCCACCAGGCCAGCAGGAAGCCTTGATCGATGAACATTCAGTTGGTCGTCGATGCCGACGGGTGTCCCGTCAAGGATGAGGTAGTGAAGGTCGCGAAGCGTCTGGAACTCTCGGTGATCTTTGTCGCCAACCGTCAGATGCGAATCCCCAACGGGCCAAGATGTCGTCTCCAGGTGGTGGCCGCTCTGTTCGATGCGGCTGACGACTGGATCGCAGAGAACTGTAACGAGAAGACTGTCGTGGTCACCGGAGACATTCCACTGGCTGCACGCTGTGTTGCCGTTGGCGCGGAGGTGGTTTCTCCCCATGGCAGGATTCTGGATGCGGAGTCGGTCGGGGAAGCACTGGCGCGTCGAGACCTGGCGACACATCTGCGAGATCTTGGCTTGCCTACCTCGGGGCCTTCTCCATTTGACCATCGCGATCGATCGGCATTTCTCCAGGCACTCGATCGAGTGATTCAGGGAGTTTCCCGGCGACTGGGCCGATCTGGATGCTGATTCGCCGCTCTAGCAGCTTCCAGGGCTTGTCGCGCAGTCGAGGCTATCGGCGGTCGGGTCGATTCCGCAGCTGTTGTACGGGTTTTCAGGTGGAGGTCCACCGGTGAACAGGTGGCTGAGGATGACGATGGCATCTGCGAGGTCTAGAGCTCCATCATCATTGGTATCGCCTCCGTCGAAGCAACCGGGTTCGGTTCCACTGGTGAACAGATAGCTGAGCAAGTTGATTCCATCACTCAGATCCATCGTCCCGTCATCATTGATGTCTCCCCGGAGGAAGAGGGGATCGCCGCTGGGGTAGATGATCTGACAGGAAACAAATGTCAGCACGAATTCCACCGAAAAAGCATCGATGACACCATCGCCATCGATGTCCACATCGGGATTGACTCCTAAGAAACCGAGAACCTGTGTCAGTGTATCGTAATTGAAGGGGAATCCATCGAAGGGCGGTGGAGCGGGAATGGCATCGAATAGGGCCACCGGGATGGCTGCAGCGATGGTTGGAGTGATCATCGATGATCCACCCACTGCAATGGTACCCTCGAGTATCGTGCCGGGAATCACCAGGCCACCGCCCAGGTCCAGGTCAGCGGGTCCAGCGATCAGCAACCCGTTGGTGATCGATCCTGGAGTGAAGACGGTCAGCGGTTGGCCGTTCGCATCGAGGCCGAGGGGGTCAACCTGGAACAGGTTGTCACCATCGAAGTCATTTCCAGGGTCACCATCTTGATCGAGGCCTGGGAACGCAGCGACTGCGACTTCCGGATCGTTTTGCATCGACAGATCATCGAGATTCTGGATCTCGAGCAGGTTGCGGACCCCGCCCGTATCGAATTGATCCTGGAGCACAGGGTTGAGCAGGTCTGCCACCGCTCCCAGTTGGCCACCGACGATCTCCACCCCGGATGCGACGAAGGCGGTCTCGATCGGTTCTCCGGCCGAGAGGGCAGAACTGGTCAGCACTATCAGGACGAATAGAGCCGGAAATTTGATCATGGGAATCCTCCAAGGGCGATCGGCTGGGATGCGCCAGTGCTCCCATTCTACCCGTCTCAAGAGGAAGGCCAAGCGGGACTCGTACTGGATACCAGCACTGATACGATGGTGGAGAGAATCCCAGGAGGTGTTCAGGATGCCGAGAGTCGTCGAATGGATAATAATTGTGGTGCTGATCGCATCCCCGATGTCAGCGGCGGAGATTCCATTCCTCCGTGGAGATGCCAATGTCGACGGTCAGGTGAATCTCGCCGACGGGATTTGGTTGCTCCAGTATCTCTATCTCGGCGGCCCCGCCTCGGAGTGCGTGGCGGCGATGGATGCCAATGCCGATGGCGATGTAGATCTCGCGGATGCAACTGTGGTGATCGGTTTCAGGTTGTTCGATGGTCGGGCTCCTGACTTTCCCTATCCCTACTGTGGCATCTCCGCCATCGGGGATTGCGACAGCTATCCGGTCTGTCCGCCGATCCCCGAGGTGACCGTGACTCGTGACGAACTGGGAGTCTGGTTCATCGAGGGGGGCGATCAGTACCAGTTGTATGAAGCCTTCGGCTACGAGGTCGCCACCGATCGTCTCTGGCAGAGTGAGTTATTCCGCAGGCTTTCAGGAGGCAGACTCACCGAGATCCTCGGGGCTGGTCAACTCAATACCGATATCGCCATCCGATTACTGGGTTACTCCGACCAGGAGATGCTGGAAGGTTTCGAAGGAGTCTCTGAACTTGGAAAAGTTGTGGTGTTGGGGTACATCGATGGAATGAATCGTAGGATCAAGGAAGTGATTGCCGATCCTGACCTACTGCCCTATGAGTTTCATCAGTTGGGTATCTTGCCGGATCCGTGGACGATTCAGGATGTGATGGCACTACAGGTCACCTTGTTGAGGAATTTTGATTCGGAGGCGCTCGCGACTCATCAACTGGACAATGCACTGTTGCTGGCAGAACTGATCGATCAACATCCCATCGACGGTGGAGATATGTTTGATGACTTGCGCTGGCTCGATGATCCCGAGGCTCCGACGATGATCCCTCCGGAGGACTTCGCGATTCCGTTCCAGGGTGAATCTCCGCCTGCTCAGCCGTTACCACAGCAATATCAAGTCGAGAACTTGAGAGCGCTGAGAGATCGTGTCGATGATGTATTTGCCGGTACCGCCCAGCGCCTCTCCGACCTGGGCTCGCCGATCCGACTGGGGAGTTACGCCTGGGCAGTGTCGGGAGAGCATACCGATACGGGTAATCCGATCCTCTATTCCGGGCCGCAGATGGAGTTCAGTGCGCCCGGCATCATCGTGGAGGGATCGTTGAGGGGTGCAGGAATCGATGTCTCTGGAATGGCCCTGGCAGGGTTGCCTGGAATCATCATCGGACGCTCTCCTCGCCACGCCTGGTCAGGCCAAGTGGCTCACACCCATACCGTGGATATCTACCTCGATGATGTAGAAGACCTGTTCCTGCACCGGATCGAGACGATACCGCTGGGTAACAACCAGTTTCTCGACTTGCCGGTATACCGCACCCAGCACGGTCCGGTGGTGGCACCGTTGATCCTCGATCCCTCCTCCGTCGATGGGCCGGTGGCGAGCTGGAAGTACTCTCACTGGGGCAAAGAGTTGAACACCATCGATGTGAATCTCGATTTCATGATGGCTCGTAACATCGATGACTTTGGCGATGCGATGGATCGATTCTGCGTCGGACTTCATGTGTGTTACGTCGATCGGAGAGGGAATGTGGGCTACTGGATGGCGGGTCTGGATCCCGTGAGAAACGCAGATGCCGATCCACGTTTACCGCAACTCGGCGATGGAACGATGGAGTGGACGGCGCCGGTCACCTACAAGCCGCGCAAGACGGTCCAGAATCCGGATCGAGGATGGATCGGAGGCTGGAACAACAAGGCGGGGGGAGGTGCCGCGGGTGGGGCGAATCCCGGTCATGCCTACGGGCGTTTCCACCGGGCACATGCGATTCAAGATCGAATTGCCGATGCCATCGATGAGGGGCCTCTCAGCTTCGAGTTCATCCGTGAACTGGCCCCGACCATCAGTGCGACCGATTGCTGCAACCTCGGGTCCAGCGGTGGGAACCGCTGGTTCTTCGTTCGAGACGCCTTTGTCGCAGCAGTGGAATCGGACCCCGATCCGGATCGCCTGGATGCCTTGGCGCTGCTAGGGGAATGGGATGGTTACTTCATTCCGGGTGGACCGCCTGCTTGGACCACTGCGCCAGTGGAGGCAGACGCATGGACCTTACAGGACCAGTGGATCCGCCGAGTGCTCGAGTTGACCTTCGAGGATGAACTGGATACGGAGAGCCTTCAGTGGAATCAGCAGGGAATCAATCTGCTCTTCAATGTGCTGATCCGCGGATTACCCGGATCCGCTACCGTGCTGCAGAATCGGATCGACTGGTTCATGAATCGTGGGACCACGCCGAAACCCACCCACGCCGCCGGGATCATCGTACAGGCACTCGATGACACGCTGGCCCAACTGGGCTCGAGGCCATGGGATCAGCCCAGGGCCAACATCAGTTTCACCGGGTCGGTCGTGGAGGAGGTCTGGACCACACCTTGGCTCGATCGATCGACCTACACCCAGGTGATCGAGGTGGGACCACAAGGGCCGGTCAGAATCGAATCGATGATTCCTCTGGGCCAATCCGGGATGATCTATCAGGGTCCTACCGGCGAACCTCTTTTCGATGAGTTCTACTTCGGCTTCACCGAACTTTTCGACAGCTTTCAGCCGCGTTCGTTTCCAACCTTTGAGTCAGACCCGTAAGCAGATGGCACTTCTGTCAGGAATAGATCCAACGATACTGCGCAGTCCCGCGCTCCATCCCGGTATATAATCGGGTCATGAATATCTCGCAGCTCCATCCTCGCCAGGGCACTGGTCGCTGGCTTTGTGCTCTGCTGATTTGTGCATGCCTCAACGGTACAGGGTGTCACGGAGCCTATCTGTTATCGAATGGGAGTGCGGTGGTGCACAGTATCGCCACCTCGATCCCGATCGAGCAGTTGCGCAACGATCCTGATCTCTCTCCTGAAGCTCGGTCGCGGTTAGAAACATTGCCTGAGTTGCTCGAGTTTGCACGGCACAGAGGTCTACGAGTCGGGGGGGCATACCGCAGGGTGGAATCCACCGAGGGACCTGCGAGCTGGATCGTGGCTGCAGCGGATCCGGTGACGGTGACTCTTCACCGCTGGAAGTTTCCCATCGTGGGCGAGGTTCCCTACAAGGGATTTCGATTTCGCGAGCATGCTGTGCGGGAAGCGAAGCTGCTGGCGGATCAAGGCCTGATCGCCGAGGTGCTGCCGGTTTCCGCCTGGAGTAGCCTCGGCTGGTTTCCCGAACCTCTCCCATCCTCTCTGCTTGAATTGGCCGAGCATCGATTCGCGACCACTGTGTTGCATGAACTGGTCCACCGGACGATCCACATCTCCGGGGAGTCCGATCTGAACGAGGGACTGGCGACCTTTCTTGGATCGAGGCTGGCCGAGGAGTGGTTGATTTCACAGCACGGCGAGGTGGGGGACATATTGACCCGACATCGGAGTCGAGAGCGGGATGAGATGCGTCTCAATCAACGGCTCAGGGAGTTGCAGCAACAACTCCAGCACGGAGATCTGGAGCGGGAGATCGCCCGCTTTCGCCTACAACTGGCAGATCAACCGTGGGAGCAGTTTTCGGGGGAGGAACTGGCGAATTCCTCCTGGACGCTGCCGAGGATCTTGCTCGCCAAGGTGTATGACCCGGGGCGCATGCCTTGGAGTCAATTATGGCTAGAATCGGCCGAAGACGTCAACGTACTGGGGAATCGAATTCGTCAGGAAATCTCTGGAACCTGGGTCGGCAGACCTTCGTTGGAGCGATAGAGAAGGGAATGTAACCGAGCCAGATCCTCAGCAAAGGTGCCTGAGGCTCTTCGAGGCCACCTCTGAGAGCCTTTTCTGACTCACTACAGCCCCTTTTGTTCTGGACCCCACCCGCGTGAAAGGAGGACCCATGAGTGAAACCATGAACATGGGAAACATGGATCTGTTCGAAGAGATCACTCTCCCTCACATGGATGACGTATTCCGATTCGCCATGGGATTGTCGAAGAATCGTGCTCAGGCGGAAGATCTGGTCCAGGAGACTTACATCAAGGCATTTAAAGCATTTGGAGGTTTTCGAACCAACAGTAATGCCAAGGCATGGTTGTTCAGGATCTGTAAGAATCAGTTCATCGATGGTTACCGACAACGAGCTCGTCGTCCTCACCATGGCGGCGAAGTCGAGGAACTGGCAGTCGATCCGGTTCGGCACTCGATCGCGGTTTTCGAGCGGCAGGGGATTGAGAATCCGGAAACTTTTCTCGACCTGTTCGGAGACGAGGTCAACCGCCATCTGAGGGAGTTACCCGAGGTCTACAGCCGGGCGCTGCTGATGTGTGATGTGAATGGACTCAGTTACGAAGAAATCTCAGAGATTCTGGATGTGCCGATTGGTACCATCCGATCAAGGATTTCCAGAGGCCGGGCATTCTTGAAGGAACGCCTGGAGAACTACGCTGAAGAACTTGGCTATGGGCGCCAGTGATACAATCTTCTGGTGTTGATCGATTGCGATACTGATCAAGACACTGAAGATTTGGGCATGAAAGATGAGGACCGATGGACGATTGCATTCGATTCAAGGACAAGCTGCATGAATGGGTCGACGGCGAACTGGTCGATGGGGACGCCGATGAAGTCGATCTCCATCTCACTCTCTGTCCCGACTGCGCCGATACCGCAAGGGCCATCGAGCACATGAAACTACTGGTCCAGGCCAAGGCTCGTCCTGCTCGGGTTCCACAGGGTCTTCAGGAAAAAGTACGCCAGGCGATCACCATTGAATCTTCTCGTCAGTCCTATCGAAGACGATGGACCGGCCGAAAACTGATTCCCTTTGCCACCGCCGCTGCAATCCTCCTCGTGATCTTCTCCTCCCTCAATCCATTTTCCACCAGCAATCATTCAGAACTTCAGGCCAGCGTGGGTGAGTTCGTCTTTGATTCCCATCTTCGATCGATCCATGGAGATGATGGGCCGAAGTGGTTCTTCGAGGGTGCCGAGAGTGCGGCGGCCAGGATTTCATCGGAACTGGCAGTCTCTTCGGTGAACTTGCCCAATCCAGAGGGCTCTTTGCGCGGCGTTTCTTTTCTCCAGATGGGGGATCTTCGGATCGCCAAGGTTTTTTATCAGATGGGGAGCGAATGCCTCTCCATCTTTGTCATTCCAAGGGGGCCAGAAGTCCAGGACGGTTGCCTTTGCATCAAAAAAGGTCGTAACTTTGCAGTCTTTTGTTTGCCTGGAGAATCGGTCTGTTATCTGTTTGCTACCAGCAAGGATGCGAAGCAATGCCAGGATTGGTTCCGCTCCTGTTACTGCGAAGATGAAACACCCGCTGAAAAACCGCTGGGCTGAAACAGAGTCCGCCCAGCCGGCTCTGGAAGTTCTCTCGACCATCGCTTCTCCTGATACCCATCAGGAAGCCGCCACTCCAAAAAAATGCAATGTTGGTAAGGTATAGGCGAGCCGGGACTCGAACCCGGACCCTCGAACGAGGAGGGGATTTTAAGTCCCCCGCGTCTGCCAGTTCCGCCACTCGCCCCCCCCTGAGAATGATCCCTTACTCACATCAGAGCAAGTATCTCTCCGAATACTGGTGGTTTTCTGTCCTTCCGGATATGCTGTCGGTCGCCTAACCCCTCGTGCGGAAGGAATCCCATGTCGAAGATCCAGTCGAAGACACTTCTGCGGCCCCTCCTCTGTTTTCTGGCACTCCTCATCTTCTCCGGGTGCGGAGCGGGTGGAGCGGGGATGATCCGATTGAGGGCTGAGAACTGGCAACCCACCCCAGGTGGATCGATCCAGGCATCCGATCTGGCCAACCCCGGAGACGTGGTGGATCTCGATGGTGTTCTGGGACTCGATGGCGAGGAGACCTTCTGGGTCTATGGGATCGAAGCGGACATGGGAGTCGGAACCTACGAGATGACAGAGATCAGTTTTACCGGTAATGGCTCGACGACCCTCGGTTCTCCGATCGTTTTTGGTGGGGAGACCTTTGACTCTGGCAGCACTCTTGACAGTGCGCTGGAAGCCACGGTCACGACCTTCCATAGCAAGGGTGCCTTGCTTGGAGTCGGTCCGGTGATGCTGAAGTACATCTGGGGAGTGGACCATCTGCTGTTTGATACGACACTGACTGGAACCAGTAATGCGGGTAAGGGTGGTGAAGAAGTCGTGTCTGCCCATCGAGGCATCGATGAATGGGTTCCCGCCTTTGGCGTCGGAGCGCAGTTTGCCATGCCGATCGGAAACGACTGGAGTCTGGAACTCGATGGAGAAATATCGGGGCTCTGGATCAGTTACGGTGACATCGATGGAACTTACGAGGGGCTGACGCTGCGCGGCGGGATCCGCCAGGGATCTGGAATCTTGTTCGGCGCCGGCCATCGTTCGCTGGTCATCGACGTCTCCGATGATGGCACTGGAACCAGCGCTGATATCGACCTGGGGGGCAGTTACCTCTTTGTTGAATGGGCGTTTTGATCCGGTAGCCAGCTCATGGCTTGGGGGTCATCGGTTTTGAATCCAGCGTGATCGGTCTGTCGCTTCCGTCGCAGGAGTGAATCTCGAAGTCTACTTTCAACGAAGAGCAGTGGGATCAGTCGCCGATCTGCTGTGGAGGCTCTCTGGAGAAGGGGGCTCATTCGTCGGGATGCTGGCTCGCTCCTCGCCGCTATGAAAGGATTCGGCACATGCCCTTTATCATCTTTGCCCTGGCCTTCACTCTCACGGCCCTTGGCTCGGAGCGGGTCCTCTCGCAGGACTCATCGGGCAAGGAGATCGAGAGGATTCAGCACTCCTTCTTCATCGCTGGCCCGAGTTTCACCGGCATCATCGATGAGGGCGGAAAAGAGCTCTGGAACTCAGGAACTGCCGGCGCTCGTGACGGCTTCGTCTTGAAGAATGGCAACGTATTGATCGCGTGGGGAGCTGAGGTCAAGGAGTTGACGCGCGAGCATGAGCTGGTCTTTCATTACAAGAAGTCGGTAGAGAATGCCGAGATCGGCACCTGTGCACGTCTCGCCAATGGCAACACCTTGATCTCGGAGTTGGGCGTAAATCCGAGGCTGATCGAAGTGAATCCAAAGGGCGAGGTCGTCGTGGAAATTCCGCTCCAACCAGAGACGGACAACGCTCACATGCAGACCCGCATGGCGCGCAAGCTCGCGAATGGCAATTACCTCGCGCCGCACCTCCTGGCTTTCAAGGTGAAGGAGTACTCGCCGGCAGGGAAGGTGCTCCAGGTCTTCAAGACTGACCTGGAAGAACTCGGCGGAAAGGCCGCGGAGAACTGGCCATTCACCGCGATTCGGCTCGCCAATGGCAACACGCTGGTCAATCTGACTCATGGCAACAAGACCATCGAGATCAACGCAAAGGGGGAGGTGGTGTGGAAGGTCTCCAATGAGGACTATGAGAACGACCCCTTCGCAGATCCATGCGGTGCTCAGCGACTCCCCAACGGCAACACCGTGATCGCGAGCTATGCGGCTGGCCCGGACCAGGTGAAACTCTTTGAGGTGACCCGCGACAAGCAGATCGTCTGGCGCTATATGGGACCGCACCGAGTGCATCACTTTCAGGTGCTGACGACGAATGGACAGGCTCTCAAGGGGCCACTGCTGAAGTGAGCTGCTGCGAGAGAGCGCAGTAGTAAGGATGGCGCTGGGCCATCTCGCCCGCGCTGACCTGGCATGGTTTCTCTCCTCGAACTCACCGCCTTGCTCCTCTCAAACTTCTGTTTGGTCTGTCATGGCTCGGACAAGGCGATTCGTGAGGCAAAGCGGATACTGGATCTTCCGGAGGTTGTCGACAGCGTTCGCCGGGTCCTCCCTGCAGCGAGACCGGCAGACCACAAGCTCATCCTGCGTATCACGAGCGAGTTTGAAGATGGACTGAGGACGCCTCTTGATGAAGTCGATTCGCTGGCAGAGGGAGGAGTTGGCGATCCTCAGGCGCTGGCTAGCCGATGGCGCGGTCTATCCTCAGCATTGGGCCTCCGCGAAGAGATCTCATCCAAGGCGGCACTGAGGGGGGATGGGGCGCACCGAGGGGGGATGGGGCGCACCGAGGTGGACACCCACGTCCATCACGCAGACGGACCGCAGGATCTGTGACCCTGGCACGACGGGGTGATCCGTGATCGACAACGGATCATGGACAACTGGAGTAACTGGCGCAATCGAGACCATCGGTGGTTGGATCGGGTCCGCAATTGAGTCCCGGGGCCGGCATCGCCGCGCCGCCCGAAAAGAGGAAGCTGAGTTCGAAGACTGGATCGCTGATGTCAAAGGTACCATCATCATTGGCATCTGTGGAATCCGCACAGGTGGCAGCGGTGGACCCCGAGAAGAGGATTCCCAGAGAGAGAACGGGATCTCCGATGTCCACTGCACCATCGGCGTTACTGTCTCCTCTTCGGAAACTCAGCTCTGGACAACTGTCGAGGATTCCATCGCCATTGGCATCCCCACCCATGAGCAAAATTTGCTCCAGATCCCAAACACCATTGGAGTCACAATCCTCCAGAGGATCGAGGTACGCGGTTCCCAGAGCCGCAAGATCTGCAGCGTCGACATCTCCATCCGCATCGAGATCGCTGACGGCGCAGGGAGAATCTGCATCGAAGGAACCGGGAGCATCTCCAGTCCAGCAGTCGATGAATCCTGCCAGGTCAGCAGAACCGATGTACCCATCCCCATTCATATCAAACTCTGCTCTCCCCAGTGAGGCGAGAAATGCGCCGACTTGAGCCTGTTCGGTGGGGGTCAATTGCGAGTAGTTGAAGGATGCCGTCGATCCCTCGCCGAAATGCCAGGCGACGGCATCATCGATTCCTTGTTGGAAAGTCTGAACCTGAACCCGGCCATCGTGAAGGAACTCTCCTCGAATGCGCAGACCCCAGAGTGGTGGGGTTTTCATCTCGTAGTCGAGAGCATCTCCCTGGACGATTCCGTCTCCCAGTCCTGCCATATCGTGGAGCAGGAAGTCGCTGTACGGTCGGAAAGTGATCCCCGAAAGAGCCGCTTCAGGAGCGGTTCCGCTGACGTACTCGGCATTGTGGCAAATGGCACAACCGATCGAATTGAAGATCGTCTCTCCGCTCATTCCGCTCCTTGGCGTCTGCGGAGGAGGGGCCAGATAGCGCTGGAAGTCGGTGATCCGCTCGACGAACAGGATTCCATCGACCAGTGGCTCTTCTGGATCGGCGACCATATCGCATTGTGCTAGCAAGTTTGCGTCGCCGTTGGGTGCATTTTCAGTTCCGACGATGGAATTGGTGATTCCCATCTCGTTGAGGGTGGCATCTCCACTGAAAGAAAGCAGAGTGGCGACCTGTGCCTTCCAGCCGAAGCGTCCTACCGTCAGTGGAGCCATCGGGTCCTCCAGTAGACCGACCATGTGAGCCACACCCCCATTCGATTGAAGAGCCAGAAGATCCGCCTGAGGGATCGCTTCAATCAGACCTGCGCCGAGAATCGACGGAGTGGTTCGTTCGATGACGATGGTGGCATCGACAGGAACGCTTTCCAGGCAGTCATCGGAGATGGCATTGGCTTGCAGCAGTGAGCCCCCTTCCGAAGCGAGGGGATCAAACGGCTCGCCCTTGTCGGCGGAGCCAAAGCGGGTCACCTTGATCGATCCCGATCCGCCGATGGGAACAGAGTGGCAGGAAGCACAGGAATCCTGGTTGAAACCGGGTCCCAGTCCCGTTTCTGCGGTAAAGGTGCGCTGGAATTCAACCTTTCCCGCGAGGAAGCGCTCCATCTGAGATGCGGTCAAGCCATCGATGGGCTCTCCCACCCGAGGCTGGAGCGTTTGCCCTTCGACTACAAGAGGTGCGATGAGCAGCAGCAGCAGTAATCCCTGCTTCGCCAGTGACAAGAGAATGCCTCTACCCCTGTAGCTTGATTTTTCAGTTCTATGTTCCATCACGGATCCCCGAACTTCTAACACCTATCGATTTCATAACTCCCGCAACTATACGTCTCACTTGTCAACAGACACGAACTCCGATCAGAATCCCGTAGAAGGAGCCTGGTGGCAGCAGAGGCCGATCGCAGTATTGATCCTCCAGGACCACTCGAGTCCCGGACCACTCGAGTCCAGGACCGACGGTCGGAGAGGAAAAGAGCCCTTGCCGATCGCATCTTCAGCGATCGGCAAGAGTTCCTTCCACTAGCCCAGTTGAGCATTTGGCCGAGGATTCAGCGGCCAAGGGTTCACAGTACTGGCAACCCTCTACTCATTCCCTCGAATGCCTAGGGGCATCCAGTCAAGCAGGTGAGGGCGTCGTCGGTTGGATCCTGCCCACAGTTGACCGGTTCTGGCAAGTTGCCCGCTCCGCCGAACAGCGAGGAAAGCACTGCCACAGCATCCGCAATGTTCAGCGCCGAATCATCGTTGGCATCCGCAGCGTCGTCACATCCGACCGAGGCACTGTTGAAGAGCATCTGCAGAATGGTCACCGGATCACTGATATCCAGGTTTCCATCGAGATTCACATCACCGCGCTTGAAGATGATCGAACCACCACCACAGGTCACCGTCTCGACCACGAAGTCATCGACTGCCACCTCGGTTAGCGAGTTGTTCGGTGAATCTGAAGCGGTGAAACGGAACATGGTATTGGCGGTAGTGCTGACCACATCTCCGAGGTTGATCTGGAAGTTTTGCCATGTCCCCGAGGTTCCCAGGGCGCCTCCTACCACCATTGCGGTGGTCCACGTGGCACCACCATCGGTCGAGATAGAGAACGACATCTCATCCAGTTGTGTGGGGTCGGACTCGATATTGGCGTACCAGAGATTGAAACTGACGGTTCCATTGGATCCGGCAAGATTGAAACTAGGACTGATCAGATGAGTCGGACCTCCATCGAGGTCTGCAGTCCCTGCCGCTCCTCCTGGAACTCCATTGCCGGTCACCCAGCACCACTGGCCGTTGGCCGCAACACTCGGTGCGGATGAGTTCCCTCCGCTGGATGTCCCGTTGGGGATCGCTCGGATCCAACTTCCAGCGGTGACCGACGCATCCGACTGGACAGTCCATCCGTTGATTCCAGTCTCGAAGTTCTCGGTATTTCTTGTGATCTCATCACCGATCAGATTCAGTACCGGTGGGCTGTTGGCGATCAGGCCACTGGTCAGAGCGGCGGAGACGAACCATTCGATGGAAACGCTTCCTTGTGATCCGTCAAGAATTCCCTCGAATAGTCCACCGGGTCCTGCGGTCATCGAGTTCTCCACGAAGGGGCCGCCATCGGTACTGACGTGGAGTTTGGCGCTGGATGGGGCGAGGACTCCGCCTCCGAAGGGCTCCGCAAGGACCGTGATCGCCACCGTACCCGCGCAGGGAATGGCATCCGGGAGTCCCAAGGGGAAGGACAAGTTCAAACCAATCGGAGCCTCATTCATCCACACCTCGGTGCCGGAACAGGTTCCGATCACCATGTCGAGCCAGCCGTCTCCATTGATGTCGAAGACTGCGACGTCATGAACTCCGTTAGGTCTCCAGAGCCCTCCATCATTCTCCTGTTGCAAGGTGACGTTGGGTGCATTTCCAAGATTGTGGTAAATGTGCATCCGACGGTTGCAGCCTGCGATATCGACATCGACATCGGTGATGATGACATCGTTCCAACCATCATTGTTGAGGTCCGCGATCAGCGAGTTGCCTCCAAAACCATCATCTCCGGTAGCTCCGGTTCCTCCCTGGAAGGAGTAAAAGAAGCGAGAGAAGTTGGCCAGGCCACTGCCGTCGTTGCCGGTATTGATCAGGTAGGAATCGGCGTTGTCGTCGGTGACTACCAGGTCATTGGCACCATCGGCATTGAGATCGCCGACGGTCACATGGTAAGGAGCCATGCTTGCCCAGCTCTCCTTGTGAGCGGCAAAATTGCCGGTACCGGCCGCATCATTGTAGGAGATTCCCACGTATTGCGGTGGGTTGAGAGCGGTGTCTTTGATGATGTCGAGCGCTCCATCCCCATTCATGTCGCGAATCGAGGAAGCCATACCAAATGCGGATTGTTGAAACGGGAATGGGCTGCCACCGATGATGATGGAACCAGAGAAGAAACTCGAGGTTTGATCGGTGAAGAAACCGCTGCCATCGTTGATCAGCAGGCGATCATTGAAGTCGAGAGTCTGAGCTCCACCGCTGTCGTAATCACCGAGGTAGACATCCAGGTCTCCATCCCCATCGATATCTCCGGCATCGAGGGAGCAGAATCGTGGTGCATGGGGGGTATTACCGCCGGGGACGTTTCCCTCGAACTGAGGAATCCGTGCATCTTCGTGGAGGAAGCCCTGCCAGACTCCAGCACTCAATCCGAGATTACGGTAGACCCTGGGGTATGCGATGTGTTTGGGAGAGCCGTCCGCAAGAGTGACGGCGGTCACGATGTCGAGCCAGCCATCTCCGGTGACATCGGCGAGGATCACATCGCGGTCGTTGGTCGGGGTCAGGAATCCGTTATCACCGGCAACATCCGAAGCGCTGACGAAGTCGACGGTACGGTCGACTAGAATTCCACCTTGGTTGAGGAGAAGCAGGTTGGATCGGAACGCAGAGACTCCACCGGTGGTGAAGGCTAGTTTCCGGACGATGATCAAATCGATGTCACCATCTTGGTCGACGTCGCCCCAGGCATAGTCTTTTTCAGCCACGTCATTGGTCGAGACATTTGACGCTGCGCTGATCCGACTCGCGGTCTCATCGTTGAACTGTACCCAGTCCGGTTGAGCCAATAGCGGTGCGGAGAGGAACATGGCAAGCCAAGCCGCCACGCAACCTAGATGTAAAGGAACCCTGAGATTCATCCCGAGAACACTCCCTTCCCAATACATACAGGGCTCCGGCATGAATCCGGTAGCACTCCTCACCTGCATGCACGATTGCCCCCCCGGGCAATCCTCTGTTGTCGAGATCTCTTCAACCTCGTACTGACGATTATAGTGTCTTGGGGACCAAGGTGTGAGGGGGCAATCCTGTCTCTTCCGTCACTGGGAGGAGATAATTCTGACCAATCAGGTCTCTTATATTCCTGACACTGATGGAATGGTCGGTTCGGGAAGAGAGAGAGGGCTGCAGCGCTCTCTCTGGCTTCCGAAGATGCCAGAGAGAATCGAGGTGGGGTCTTTCAGCGGAGATGTGGGAGTGGAGGCGGTGGAACCCGCGGGCCAGTCCGATTTCACCTGGTCGGGAAGAGAAACAGCGAGCCGCACCGTGTTCGATGCGACTCGCTGATGTTGCGAATGATTGGAGGCGGCACCCGGATTCGAACCGGGGATGCGGGTTTTGCAAACCCGTGCCTTACCACTTGGCGATGCCGCCCCATCTCAATTCGTCAGAGCGGATCCTATGGATCTTGACCGCTCAGGTCAACTTTCGTTGGAAGGTCCTCTCAAAGAACCCAGTTTTGAGGCCGCCGACTGGAGACTGCCGGTTGCGACTGGTGGGGGTAGGGCGGCGGGTGTGGCGACAGGATCTGGACCGGGTTCCGGCTCAGGAGTCTCCCCTTGAGGAGATTGGGGTGGCGGTGAAGTGTCCCCCCGGAGCGAGCGGAGCCGATTTAGAGACGCTTGGATTCCCTGATTTGGCGCTGGCGTTGCAGGGCTTTGTTGTGGTGGCGACTCCGGCAGTTCCTGAACTGGAGCCGTGGGGTCGGCCGCCGTAGGTTCCCCGGGGCTGGTCTGTACCCCTCGCAGCTTATCGGTGATGTTGCCGATACTGGAGCGGACCACCGCTGCGGGCCTGGCGCTGGCGGCTGGGGGTTGGGTGGCTCGCTGGAGTAGTGGGTGATCTGGCTGGTGTTTTGCAACGGTTGCGCAGAGCAGGTGAACCAGCGGATCGGGGTGACGCGACAACTGGTCGGCAATGGTGGTGAGGGCATCTTCTCGCGCTGGTCCCGTCTCCAGAAGTGCCGAGATGATGCCCAGCACCATCGCCTGCGCTCCCGCTTCGGGAGATGCCGTGAAGGACTCTCCTTCCACCACCTGGATCAGTCCGAGGGCGAGTTGAGTCGCCTGATGGTGGGTCGAATCGGGATCGCTCAATTGCAACGAATGTTGCAGGGCGATCTTTCGAGTTCGATCGAGGGCCAGCAGCGATTTCACCGCAGCAGGAACCGCAGGGTGATCGGTGGGCAACTCGTGGAGCAGTGATTCGAGGATGATGGCGGCCATTGCTGGCTGACCCGCGCGTTCTTCCAGTTGGGATCGTTCGAGGGCGATATCCGGAACTCCGGGAGACAATTCGTGACAGCGGCGAGCGGCTTCCCTCGCCGCATCGATGTTCGATTCGCAGCAGTGTGCGTGCCACTGGTGGCGACGTGCCTCTGCTTCTCTCTGCGGTTGCTGTTGAGTTCGTGCATCGTCGGCATTCCAGCAGTGAAGAGTGGCGGGCGCATCTTCGTGCTGAAGGATGATGTGGATCGCCTCTCGAGAAGCGGGATCGAGAGGGCGGAGAGTGCCGCTCTCGTTGTGTAATGCTTTCTCGGTGTACTCCTGAGCCATATCGCTGGCGGATCTTTGCAGTGCAGATTCAGCCAGACGCAGCATCAGCAGCGAGGTCTGGTCATTTTCGGCTGCGAGTTGCTGATACAGTTCGGTGGCGTCGGACCATTGTCCTGTGGCTCGCAGTGCCTCGGCTTGGCGCCAGCGTGCTCGCTGCGCCGCTTCTGGATCGCCGCTCGCCTGTGCCGCCTGCTGGTGAAGGGAGTGAAGTTGTGGATCGGGGAGATGGGCACCGATCGAGTCGAGTAACTGGCAGGCGGAATCCGCGGATCCGGCATCGATCAGGGCCTGGGCCAGTTGTGCTGCCGGTTTCGGATCATCGCCGGGATTGCGCACCCACAAGGTCAGGGCTCTCTGGCGCGCTTCGACATCGGTGGGATCGAGGAGTACCACTCCGGTCCACGCATCTCGGGCCGCTTCGATGCGAACCTGCTCGGAGCAGCGCTGTGCGTGGGCTCGAAGACGTCGCGTCGCTTCCGAAGATCTTCCGGTAGCCGCACAGGCTTCTCCGATGCGTGCTCCCAGGTCGAAGTCATCGAGACCCAGTTCCTCCGCTCTTCGCCAGCGCCTCAGGGCGGTTGCGGGTTGCCCTTGAGCCAGGGCAGATTCGCCATTGCGGAACAGTTCCATGGCACTCTGAGTCTCGAGATAACCCTCTTCCAACAGTCCCAGCAGGCGATCGAGAGCTCGCCACGGGTCGGGTCGTCCACCGACGATCTCGGCGATGTCCTTGTGGCCGTCCGCCACTTCGATGATCACCTTTTCTTCGGCACCGGCTTGTGGGTCGGAGATGATCGACATGGCAGAGGGGGTGGCAGCGACCACATCCCTCATCATGGGGAGATCGGTGATCCCTTCCCATAATCGGTGTCTCGAGGCGGAGCGAAAGAGCACCTCCTCGAGCGAGTCTCCCAGATCGACCCGGCCGTGAAGCCCCGAGAGGATCGGTTCCATCGAGGGGCCGGACCAGGTGGCATCTCCGGCACCGAGGACCAGTACCAGGTCCTCGTCGATGATCTTGCCGATCTGTTCGCCGGCAACACTCGCATCGATTCCCTGTTCTTCGAGGCAGAGCAGCCCGGGACAACTTCCCAGGTCGGCGCCACGTTTGATCCAGCGATCTCGTTCGCGCGGTCGCAATGGACCATCGAGGATCAGAGCCCGGTGGAGTACGCTCGGTTGTCCCGGTCGATCGAGGTCGACCAGCCGACCGGCTTCCAGTTGGATCCGGATGTCGGGAGCTTCAGGATCATCCGGCTGGAGGTGCCAGGTTCCATCGGGTAGACCGCTGGAGAGATCGAGTAGGGTACGTGCAGCATCGCCGGGAATCCCGGCGGATCGGACCATCTGGGGCATTGATTTTGTCCCGGCAGGGAGCCGGGTCCTTCCCCGGAATAATAACATCTGACCCGCAATCGGGCCGCTTGGTCAGCGTCGAGACATCCGCTCGAGCAGAACTTCGAACTGCTCCAGGCCTCGTAACGACTCCAGGTCTCGATCTTGCCGGGTATGTTGCGCATCGTAGTATCCTGCGACCACTGCGCTCTCAAGGGCTGTCAGTGCCGGTTCGATCTGCCCGGCGAGCGCCAGAGCACAGGCCAGATTGTAGCGGGTGGTGGAGTTCGAAGGTTCGAGGGAAATCGCTCGGCGCAGTTCCACGATGGCGCGATCGAGATCTCGTAGACGCAGGGAGACGATTCCGAGAGCCTCGTGAACCTCGGCATCGGCGGTGAGACGCAGGGCCAGGTCCTCCAGTAGCGATAGTGCTTCTTCCAGGTCGCCCGAATCTAGCAGTGTCGATGAGGCTCGAAGAACTGCATCGCGACTCGCTTGTTCGAGCTGTTGGTCACTGACCTGCTGTTGGGCGAGGAGAATTCGCGCACCTCTGGGGTCCCCCAGGAGTGACAGTAGTTCGGCGGCTCTTCTGCGCACCGCTGGATGAGGATCTCGACGCGCAAGATGGTCGAGCGTCGGAGTGGATCGATCTCCGTAAGCGGAGCGAAGTCTGATCATCGCTTCCAGTCTCTCCGAGACTTCGAATTGATCCCACCCCGCCAGGGAAAGGGTGGATTCAGTATCGAGCCTGGCAGGAACTCGTAAGCGATTGCGGATGGCCCACTCTCGTCGAGATGCGGGAGGGATGGTCGAGGACTGAGACTGTTTGACCCACTCTTCGAGTGCACGCTGGCCATGCTCTCCCAGCACCAGCAGCCAGCGTCGTGCATCGAGGATCTGTGGATGGTCGAGGCTTTCGAGCTGGCGAATGGCCAGCAGTGCGGCGCGGTGCGCCACTGCATCTGTATCGCTCGATTCGCCGATGGGCTTCAATAGCGCGCTGATCCAGCGCAGATCGGATGGTCGAATCTGCTGAGGATCGGACCACGAGGTCCAGCGTTTTTTCATCTGGGATTGAAGCGACAT
>CAVOEM010000022.1:0-20891 GCA_963694575.1 Planctomycetes bacterium UBA1146
GGTCCTCTTCCGGGAGTTTTTTGAGCAATGCGTTGAATCTCTGCGTCGTTGCAGCATCGAACTCGAGAGCGTCGAGGAAGATGGCATTCATCAGTACACCTGCAACCTGCGCCGGAGGTGGGTAGCCCCGAGCAGGACCAGTTTCAGGAAGTACGTCTGCCGGTAGGTTTCTGGTGGAGATCGCGAGGATCTTATCTGCCCCGAGGTGCATCGCAGGAGAGAGGGGAGTCGTCTGTCGAACTCCACCATCTCCGTGCCAGGATTCGTCGATCTTGACTGCAGGAAAGATCATCGGAATCGAACTGGAAGCCATGATGTGATCGAGGCGAATCTTGGTTTCTACACCTGCGCGGTAGGTTCGATTCCATTCACTGGTCTTCTTGCCGTGAATCCAGGTCACTGATCTTCCCGTACTGTAATCGGTGGTAGTGATGGCCAGCGAGTGGAGGCGGCCTCGAAGGATGTTCTCCTCGATTCCGGGAATCTTGCCATTGGGAAGACAATTGGTTTCTCGGGTGAGGAAATTCTTGAGTGGGGTCGTGTCGACCAGTCCACGGGTCGTGGGAGAGAAGGAAGATCCTCCACTGATCAAGCGCAGTCCCCAACGGGCCACCATTCCTGCCAGAGATCCGGTATTGGCCTCGATCACTTGATCCATCGTCAAGCCCCCCCAGAGTTTCCAGAGGTCCTCGACACACTCTCTGAGATTGCCCTGGTGTCGGGCCAGTTGAACCGCATTGATGGCGCCTGCAGATGTTCCGCTGAGGATCGAGAATTTGAAATGTGGCAGTCGCTTCGCGATATAGCGCAGAAAACCTGCCTGATAGGCGGAACGGGCTCCTCCACCCCCCAGAACGAGGGCGACCCGGTTTCCAGCTTCCATCTCTGACTCCAACCCGTGAATTGGGACCACACCTGGTCCATCAAAGAATCACATCTTCTGGCAGATGGGGCACATCGGACGATCAATGGAGGTGACGGGTTGCTCCTGCAGGAGCATCGTGCACTCATCGTGGTGCTCAGGAGTTCTTGGTCGTGGATCAGTGGACCTCAGTAGATCAGTGGACCTCAGTAGATCAGCGGACCTCAGTAGATCAGCGGACCTCAGTGGATCAGCGGACCTCAGTAGATCAGCGTACCTCAGTAGATCAGCGGACCTCAGTAGATCAGCGGACCTCAGTAGATCAGCGGACCTCAGTAGATCAGCGGACCTCAGTAGATCAGCGTACCTCAGTAGATCAGCGGACCTCAGTAGACCAGTGGACCTCAGTAGATCAGCGGCTCCGTACTCCAGTCGTTTGGAATCATGGAGCGAGATCGTTTCAGTCGGCTTTTTCCGAGAGGAGAAAGAGAGTGCTCTCGGTGGTGATCCCAATCAGAAACGGGACTGCTTTCATCCAGCATACGACCGAGGCCGTTCTTTGGTTCCTCGATTCACTGGGCACGGCGTATGAGAGTGAGTTGATCTTCGTCAGTGACGGTTGTACCGATCAGCCAGAGCGGGCTCTTCAGAGCTGGCTGGATGTAGATTCTCGCGTTCGGCTGGAGCAGCTGGGCAAACATTGCGGGAAAGGTGCTGCAGTGAGGAAGGGAGTTCTCGCTGCAAGAGGAGATCGAGTCGCATTTCTGGATGTAGACCTTTCGGCACGACCAGAGATGCTGATTCGCTTGCTCGCAGCTCTCGATGGAGGAGCCGATTTCGCCTGTGGATCCAGGCATCATGAAGCAGCCAATATTACCATCGGACAAGGACTCGCGAGGGCGAGTCTTGGTCGGCTCTTCAGGGTTTTGGTACGGGCTGCAACTCATCTCGATCTGTTGGATACCCAGTGTGGATGCAAGGCCTTTCTCCGACAGCCGATGCTTCCCATCTTTGAGCAGATGAAGGAGCAAGGATTCGCTTTTGATATCGAACTGCTGCTGGAAGCACGGCATCGAAACCTGGTGATCGAAGAAGTTCCCATCGACTGGGCCGATGAATCATCCAGCAGCGTCCGGCCCGTACGAGATGGCGTTCAGATGCTGAGTGCATTGATTCGCCTGGCTTTTCGAGACCGAACACGCAGACCGGATGGAAAGACCGAATCGGTGAAAAAACTCTAGAGCTCTGCCGTTCTGGGAATCTGGGCGGGTTTCACGCCGATCTCGATGAGCAGTTGCCCGAGAGCGTCATCGAGTTTGTCCCCGCGAACATCCTTGAATCGGATCATTCCCTTGGTGTCGATCAAGTAGGTGGTCGGCCACCCTCTCACTCCCCACTGGAGCGCAATCGGGCCGCCTGTACCGCCTCCATCATAGAATGAAGTCCAGCTGATGTTCTCTCGCTCCATCGCCTTGAGGAGTTTTTCTTTCCCACGATCCGAGTTGACTCCGATGATGACAAAATGATCAGAGTATTTTTCCACGAGCGACCGCTCGTGAGGGTACATGGCCCTGCATGGTCCTCACCAATCACCCCAGAAGTCCAGTAAGACGATTTTTCCCAGATGATCGGTGAGTTGGAACGAATCGCCGTGCACATCTGCTCCAGAGATTTGGGGAGCCTGTTGGCCGACCGACAATGCATCCTTGGAATGCGGAGATAGCATCGCCGAGGCAATTGCCCCATAGGTCGTATCGCGAAATGCGAGGTCTCCGTATCGATCTTTCAACCGAAGAAGCTGTTCACGTCCGATCGCTTGCTCATCGGAATCCTTGCTTCGCCGAAGGCTGCTGGCCAGAGAATGCAGTGCAGCGGCATCGACCGGGTCATGTGGACTCGCGGCTTCCAGAGCTTCCATCAACGGCCGTAGCCCTTTCCGACCATACAGGTAGGAGAACTCGGCCAGGTGTGCCAGTTGGGTCGAAGTCTTGTATTCCTCGATCAGTCTCTTTGCATGGTCGATGGAGATCTGTTCCATCGTGCCCTCGGATCGTTTCCACCAGTGATTTCTGAGTAGCCAGAGTTCTGCGCTGAGACCCGATTCGGATCGGGCCAGCTCGCTGGCCAGAGCTTCAAATCGGGGTCGAAACTGTTCGGCCACTTCGCGGCGGTTACCGCCCTCTGCTGCGGCATCGTGGACCGCTTCCAGTTCTTTGACCCGGTCTATAGCGACTCCCAAGGAAACTGGTCCAGGAGAGAAGGCAGGAGAAAAGGCAGGAGAAAAGGCAGGAGTGAAGGCAGGAGAAAAGGCAGGAGTGAAGACTGGAGTGACAGGGTTGGATTCAGCCGATGCGCCCTGGCTGCCAGGGAGGCACAGCAGGAGCAGTGCGAGAGTGAGGTCGATCATGGAATCTCCTTCGACGGTTACCATACCACTGTTTCAAGAACTGGATGATGATGAACTTGCGTGAATAGGTTCTATGATTAGTCTCTTGGAGAGGAGGATCGCGGATGAGGCATCATCGAGCACGACAGTGGGGTATCCTTCTGCCATTGGCACTGTTAAGCGCACTGATCTCGTGCGGGAAACCTCAGACTCCTGTAGTTCCTGCCAGTCCATCCATGGAACTGAAGAATCCCGAGGAACAGACTTCGACTACAGATCCGCAGGAGATGGAACGGCCTTCTCCCGGGGATGCAGGAGCCGACCTTTCATCCTCGAATCCGACCCCGAGCAAGGAGCCAGACCCTGCAGAAGTTGTGGAGCCGGGATCTTCCGATACTGAGGAGGCTCTAGTCTCTCTGTTGCTGGCGGAACCTGAGTTCGAGAGACGTGCGAAACTCGGCCATCTTGTGGCCAAGAGACGCTGCATCCTGTGCCACAAGGTGGATGGAAGGGGAGGGATCCTCCAGCCGCCTTTGATTCAGGTGTCGGTGCGGCGACTCGAAAGAATGAAGATCATCTCCGAGCATCTGGATCAGTTGCAAGCCGATGATCCCGATCGCTACCAGGCCAGAGTGGATCTCTTCAACTCCATCGAGGCCGAGCCAGATCTCCTGCGGAAGATGTCGATCTGGTTACATGGATACCTGAAACAGCCCACCTTCGACAACGCACTGGCAAAAATGCCCTTGCAGGTGTTGAAGCCGGAGGAGATCGACCAGTTAGCCAGCTATGTCATTCAACTGGCTGTAGAAGGTGTCAAACAGGGTGTTCCTGCACCCGAATGAGAGTCGTTCCTGCCTTTCTCAACACCTGACTGACATGCCATCGGGGTGCAACCTCCATCAAGGTGACCTCGGTTCTCTCCGGTGTCACCACCCGTCCATTAACTTCAGGGTCGACCTTCCGGCAGCCATGCAGCGAGGGTAGTCGATTTTCCTACTTCTGATATCTTGGACATCAATTAAGTTTCTTCCCGGTTGCCAGGGTGTACAGGATGATTTCGGGGGATATCTCCTGTCGTTGCTTCGGCAACGAGCCCGGCACCTCAGCAAGCCTCAGGGCTTGCTGGAACTTCGTGGGAGAAGCGGGGGACTACAGTGGATCGAGGCTTCGCCTGGATCCACACCCCTCCCGGCCTGACTCCTCAGGTCGGGAGGATTTTTTTTATCTGTCGAGATTGTGGTTCCGGAGTCTCGCCTGATCCTTGCCTTCTGAGCACCTGCTAGTTTCTGCGCTCCACATAGAATTCAGTTTCTGGAGAACTGGGACTAGAATCCTGCAAGACCCAGGTCGCTTTCATCGAGGCAGTTGAATCCATCGGATTTGAGCAAGGTGTGGGCAGTAGAATTCTCATCGACATGGATGATCATCACACCAAATCCGTGCGGCCTTGTCAGCATCGGGTAGGCGTAGTGAATGTTGATCTCGGCCTGAATCAGGCTTCTGCAGATCATCCGGATTCCAGCACGTTCGTTGGGCACTTCCACTGCGAGGATCGGATTGACTGCAGTGGGGACTCGATGGTCCGTCAAGACCTTGTGAGCGGTTTCGACCCTGTCGACGATGAGTCGGACGATGGCATGGTCAGCGCTATCCACCACTGATAATCCATGAACCAGCAGGTCTTCACTAGTCAGTTGTCGGAGAATCTCGCGAAGTGTGCCAACCCGGTTCTCCAGAAAGAGGCTGAGTTGCCGGACAAAGGGCTCGGAGAGATCTTTTTCAGTTCGCAGCATTGTTCAATTCTAGCGGCGGAGCCGAGTCGTACAGGCGAGGTTTACAAGGGATCCGTGGGCAAGAGGAGATCACGGCTGGCCGCCCAACAGGGTGTTGGCCGCAAAGAATCAGGCTCCAGGAGAATCTGCTCCCCTAGAAGCCACCAGTACGCCCTCCTCCGGAGTTCCCGTTGTTGGAGTTCCCGTTGTTGGAGTTCCCGTTGTTGGAGTTCCCGTTGTTGGAGTTCCCGTTGTTGGAGTTCCCGTTGTTAGAGTTCCCGTTGTTGGAGTTATTGTTGTTGCCGCCTCCAAAGCCTCCGCCTCGACGACTGCCAAAGTTGTCCTGTGGCATGGCGAGGTAGTCTGCGTACTGGGTCGGAGTCAGAATCTGTTCCACTTCGATATTTTGATCGCTTCTGGTCTGGTCAAAGAAGCCTCGCATCTCTCCACGGGGGAGATCCATTTCACGGGCTTCCATCATCAGCTGCATCCTCTCGGCGGAGTGGTCGACCAGCAGAGATGTGAACTCTTCTGCTCGAGCTCCGGTCAACCCGAGATCCTCGGCCAGCCTATTGGCACGTTCGGCAGCACGATCTTGCATTCGATCCTGCATCCGCTGCTCACGTTCCATTTGCTCTTCATCTTGGACGGCAGCGATGGTGTCCCGGACCTGCTGATCCAGTTGATTTGATGCCAGTAGTGGATCAGCGGAGACAGGAGTGGGGGAAGAGATTTCCTTTGCGATGGCGCCGAGTGCCGAAGAGTTCCGAGCAATCTGCATGGCAACTGCAGAGACCAGCCCCTCTGGGACTTCGACATCGCCGGTGACGGGATCGATCGAAGGAACTTGTAAGGTATCAATCCCGATGGAGGTCAGGGATCGCTCACTTTGATCGAGACGTTCACTCAAAACCTGAAATTTATTTTGCAACCTACCAAACTTCAGATTGGTTTCTTTGAGCGCTTCAAAGTTCTTGTAAGCGATACCTCCCGTGGCGACCACGAGAAGAGCAAGGATTGTGGCGATGGCTTTCATGTGTCCTCCTGTTAATTCGACGATCCCGTTACAAGGCCAGAGCCTAGCAGCCCAGATCAAGGGTAACCCCAGATAGAGGCGTTGGGTTCCTCAGGAGCCAAGGATTTCTTCCAAGCGCTTCTGACAGAGATCCAGTGTACTTCTTGCATCGTCCTGAATCAGCGTGATTTTCTCCGAGACGCTGTTTCTCCACTGTTGGTCGGTGATTTCAAGCAGGTTAATCCTGACATTCAGAATTGCCCCTTCCAGTCCCGCTCTGGCCATCCAGCAGGCAGTCCCGGCATCGGTGATGCCAGATGGAAGCCCCTGTTCGGCGGCCCTCAGAGCGAGGTCCATCACCTGCTGGCATAGCCTGGCGGTGGTGAGGGGAACCTCGGTGGCATGGCGATAACCGGCTTCGATGGCTCGATCTCGAAGTTCCTTCTGTTCCGCAGTGCCTTGAGGAAGGCGCATCGCATCGATGACCGCCTCGAACGCAGCGGTGTCCTGGTCTACCGCTCTCAACAGTTCATCTTTGACAGCTTGTGCTTCGATGGATAGAGCCTCCATCTGTGGACGTCGCTTTCTGAATTTGCGCTTGGCAAAGGTCAAGTTGGCGACCATGGACGAAAGTGCAGCGGCCAGCGAACCTGCCAGAGCGGCGATGGATCCTCCTCCCGGTGCAGGTGAGTCGCGAGAAACTTCGTCGACAAAGTCTGCCACGTCTAAGCCTGTCAGAGTTCCCTTGATTGAAGGTGTTCCCAGGATGGATTTCTCGGTCTCGAAAGGAGTGATGTCGGACAATCCAAGAGATTGGATAGCAGTCTCGATTCGATCTGCGATGGGAATCCCCCTGCTGGATCCCTGGGTTTCCAGGTAGTGCTCACCACTCTCGATGATGGCATCGTGAGGAACCACACCGACGACCTCGGATCCAGTCACGGCTAGCCCTCGAACCGTCGCAAGAGTGCGACAGGCATCGACCACATGGTGCATGTTGGTGACATGGAAATCAGTCAGGTTGATGGAGATCTGCGCCTGCCCATATTCAGGGATGACCCAACCCACCGCTCGACAATGCTCAAAAGATCCACGTTTCATCACCATCTCACCTTCGAGAGCATCCGGATCCTGCCCGAAAAAGGAGGTCTCGTTGGCGAGGGTGGTGTCGTGGATCTTGAGGTGTTGTTCGAGGAGGTCGCGTGAAGGAAAGATCTCACCGGTGATTCCCGATGGCCAGATCCCCTCGGAGGGAAGGTAGCGAAGCAGTTTGCCGCTGGAGTAGTAAGGGGTCTTCGGATCTACCCGAACGGCTCGCCCCTTTTCTCGGATCTCCATCGCAAGATCATTCGCCTGGCTCTTGTCACGGGTGTTCAGGTTGACGTTGTAGGCGATCAAGAATTCTCTAGCCCCGACAGTGATGACGCCAGTTCTTGGAAGAAATTCCGCAGGTCCAAAGTCGGGTTCCCAGATGTTGTCTATCAGCTTCTCTGGTAGGGCTTCATATTCTCCCTTACGTACATCGGCCAGTGACTTTCGATCGTCCCTCAAGGCGGCCCTGTCATACATGTACACAGGAATCCCCAGTTCATCTCCGATGCGCTTGCCGACGCCTCGGGCGATCTCGATGCAATCCTCCATCGAGATTCCACTGACAGGGATGAAGGGGCAAACATCAGTGGCACCGTGTCTCGCATGGGCTCCCTGATGAGTCGTCATGTCGATCAGTTCAGCAGCTTTCTTGACCAGGCGAAAAGCAGCCTCAGCGATGGGAACGGGTGGGCCCACCAGAGTGATGACTGTCCGATGCGTGTCTGCACCAGGATCGACATCCAATACCTCGACCTCAGCCACCGCAGCAGCAGCCGCCACGATCAAATCGATCTTTGCACGATCTCGGCCTTCGGAAATGTTTGGAACGCATTCGACCAGTACGCTCTCTTGAGATTCTACAGTCATCGGGGTCCTCCCTGATGGAGTGGTGAGGGTGTCCAGCACCAGGTCTTCCAGTTCATTGGCTTGATTTTCACTTGCCGTGGGCTTCCACGAGGTGCTGGTGCAACGGAGATTGATCCAGGTCACGGGCGGGATCTCGGCGAACGATGTGTACATGGCCGGGGTTTCCTGCCACTCGTACCAGTTCGATCATCGTCGTGGGTCCGTGAATCCTGTAGGAGTGCTTCTTGTTCTTTTCGAGAGGACCCCACCAACAGAATCGTATCGAATCGAGACCAGCATTCTCGATACGACGCTTTTCAGCCTGTTCCAGAGGGGAACACAGCAGTCCCAGATGGACATCGATGAGTCGCTCCAGCAGTCGTTGCTGGTCGGGAGTCAACTGGTCTCGGCGGATCCCGATGGGTTCTACAGTGACACCTTTTGCTGGTCCGTGGAGGATGTCTCGAGGAACGCCCTCGGAGCGAATCCCGATCTCGAGTTGCTCCGCTCTCAGCGATCGAGCTAATTGCAGAGCAAGGTCCTCCTCATCATCGAGGACTTCCAGGCCGATGTTCGGTCCCACTGAAGAAATTGTGGGTGAGGCTCCAAGAAATGCTGGAGTCGAGGAGAGCAAGCGATCTCCCTGGAGCAGAAATCTGAGTGAAACGTGATGCCCCTCCACCCGCCATCCCCAGGGCTCTGTGCCGGAGGGATCGCCCAAGATGGCAAAGGTGTACTGGCCGGGAGTTCGAGACGGGTCATCCCCACCTCCCACCCGACTCAGTTCTCGGAGTACATCTTCAAGCGCAACGATGGCATTCCATTTCAACTGGCCCGTTTCGGAAAGGGTACTTCGGACCAATCGTTGAGCGTGGATCCGCTGATCGAGGGTCATCTCGTCTTGGCGGAGACCGGGTCGTTTCCCGGGCAGGAAACTCCACCGAAATAGAGCATTGCTGGCCGTAGTCCCGGGTGTATCCGAGTGGTGTAACTTCTTGAGAGAGCTCCCCTCGGTATTGGCGAGCAGTACCGAAGCGGCGCGAGAGATCCGCTGCGCGATCTGCTGAGGGATCTGGATGCCATCCGACCTCACTGGAGCGCCGATGGACTTCACAAGGATTCCAGAGAAGAGCATGAGAGCGACAATGAATTTGAGTTTTCGGGAGTGTTGGACCCTTTTCAGGAGACCTGGATCGATTGCTTCAGAACAAGTCATTTGAATCCTCCAAGGGCGCATCCTGAGGCCTGGGCCCGCCACGAGAAAGGTATCCCTGACATTATTGACAGGAGCGGGGATCGGATCGAGGAATTGGAGCGTTAAGCGTACAACACGCTTTGCGTTGCAGGAGAATTGTTCTGGGATGAACAGTTTAACTGCTTCGGTAGCCTAGAAATTGAGGTTCATCGATATGCGAATCCGCTTGGTCCTCGCCTTCCTGCTCCTGTTCGGTGCTTGGATGGGGAGTGAGACCTATTCCACCATGTGCGCAGAGAAGACCTGGTTAGATTTCCAGCAGGACTTCACATGGATCTCCCGACCTTCTCTTCCGGGTCCAGAAGCTTCAGTGCAACCCAGCCGCAATGAGTTGGCCATCGAGGGCGCAACGCAGGGTAGTGAAGAGGCAGCATTTTCGGAAATCGAACGAGCAACCAACGGGATCGTCGATGCTATCCGCAAGTTAGAAATGGGTGCCGAAAATCTCGATGGGGCCGGTCGTGTCGCCCTGCGTATCGAAAAAACGGAAAACCTACTGGAGAAACTGACGGTGCTCCGCAACCGGATTTTCTTCTACGCCGCCGAATATGAAATGCAGAAATCACCAGACTTTGATCTCCCCGGTGAGGTTTTCAGCACTGCTGAAATTACACAGAAATGCGGTGATCCCAGTTCCAAAGGGTTGTTGAAGATGATCGGTCTGGCTCGTTCATTTCTGCGGGCAGCAAATAGCGATGAGATGAACCGGCTGGAAGTTCAGATCCAGGAAAAAGAGGGGAAGTTCCTTGGGCAAGCAGTACTGGTCATCGATCAGATCGATCGATTGAATACAGTGCTGAATCAAGAGTACAAGAAGTTAGATTCGGAAACACGCCCCACCCCATGGAGCAGCGATTCGTCCTCAGGATTGAACGAATCACTGCAATCCGGTCTATTGGCTGGTGAGGTCGAGAGTTTTACTCGAAAAGGAAGATCGTTGTTGAGCAACGTCTTCAGTACTTCTGAATTTGCACTCCGCTCATTTTCGACCAAGAAAATCTGGTTCTGGGGTGCAATGGGCCTGTATGGCCTCGGGGCCGTGCTGTTGATCTTCTGGTATGTGCGGTCACTGATGGCGGTCACCGTGGCGATGGGCCAGGTTGTGGATCAACTAGATGCTCCGCTGAGAATTTCGCCGATCACTCCGTTCCTTACGATCAAAACCCTGGGAGAGGTAGCCAATAATCTGGCGAATGCCAGGAGTAATGAGTTCAACCGAATCTCTGCCCAGAAGAAGAGAGAATCTGAGATCGCTGGGGCTGTCGCTCACGAGTACGGAAATAACATCATGGTCATCGAGGGCCTATTGAGTATGGCCACAGGAGCGTATCAATCGGGTTCGATTGAAGATGTAGGAGTGTTTCTGGAAAAGGCGATGGAGGGTTGTAACACTGCAAAGTCTATCGTTGTTCCGTTGAGAGAAAGTGGAGATTCAAACGGAAACAAGAATGTAAAAGGGATTTCACTGAAGAGAATTCTCCAGGACGAAACCAGCAAGCTCGCTTCCGAAAACGAACAACAGATCTCCCTGAAACTTGATCCAAAGTGCGGGGGAGTTCGAGTCGATGAAGACGATTTCCTGAGCATCATTCGTAACTTGATCATGAACGCGCAGGATTCCAACTCCAAGATGAACAGATCAAGAGTATCTCTCTACACCCATCCGCTGGAGAGGCTGGATTCAGAAATAGTCATGAGACTGCTGGACAAGACCGAAGCAGGGGTCGAGTTCGTCTGTATTGAAGTCAAAGATGAAGGGATCGGGATTCCAGAAGAGATTGGCAACAAGGTCTTCGATCTGGGTTACTCGACAAAGTCTGATCAAGAAAGAAAGAAGCAACCAGGGGCTAAAGGATGTGGTCTTCACATCGCATGGAACAAGGTGAAGGAAAACGATGGAGTCATCGATTTCATTCGGAATGCCAGTGGCGGCGTTACATTCAGGGTCTTCTTGCCCAAGGCGTTGGAATATGAAATAGAACTTCCCACCGAGAAATCTGAACAGGTCAAGAACCCCACGGTTGGTGGTGAAATCCTGCTGGTCGAAGATAATCCTCAGGTCAGAGAAGTCGTCGAATATATGTTGAAAGCCAGAGGGTATACCGCCACCTCGGTGCCATCGGCCGAAGCCGCTCTCATTCAGTTACAAACAAGAGATAAGAAGAGCCCATTCAGCAGGATCATCAGTGATATCAACCTGGGTATCGACTGCATGAGTGGGCACGACCTTGTTCTTCAGCTTCGTGATTCACAGTGCAATACTCCGGTTCTGTTGATCACGGCGTACCACAAGCATGAGATCACAACAATTCTGGATCCAGCAGTACACAACTACAGGATTCTTGAGAAGCCATTCACGCCGATACAATTGTACGAGACCCTCGATCGGATAACGGATCCTCCAATCGATCCGTTTAGAATCAGTTCCGACGATGGAGATGACCGTGAATTTGATCTGGGAGAACCGGTCTCGGCATAATGCGAGCGGAGATCAGGGACTACTGCTCCTCCGGTGGATTCCGTCGCGATGAACCTACAGTCGGTTGATCGAGTGACCCTTCAATCCGGAAGCGGAGTAGCCGATTCGCGATATCCGACAGGATCGGGGTTCCGCCGAGGGTCTGTGGTTCCATGATCAGGTGAAGTTGCTGATCGAAACCGACCACGCCTTTTCCGAGGATTTTCCCTGCGGGGCTGCTCAGGCGGATGGCTCCCATTCCCTTGAACTCAAAAAGTTGGTCATGAATGGAGAATTCACAATCCGCAGCCTTGATGCGATTATTTCGACGATTGAGTCCCTCGAAGGGGTTTTGAAGAACTCCAGCGATGATCGGGACCTGAGCCAGGTTTCCATTCCGGATGGAAAAGGCCCCATTCCCGACGATGGAATCGGGAGAACCCACCATCCCCTGTACCCGGGCACTTCCTGCGGCAATTCCAGCGACTCCTGGTTTCCTGAACAGCATTTCTGATCCGAGAGACAGATCGATATCAGAGACACTCGTTTCTCCGGCAAATCGTCCTCCTCCTGGGGTCAGATCTGCAAAGAAAAAACCGTCGAGTGCGCCGCCATAGATCTCGCTTGAACCCAGTTCTGCCATGAACAGATGAGTTTCATCGACGGGGACCTGTTTGATTAACCATGGAGTAGGAAAACCCTCATCGAGTGGATCCTGAAGTTGTAAGCGAGGGTGTGCCATTCCATAGGTGAAGTGAAGGACACGTGAGGGGGGGAGAATCGCGCGGAACCTGGAGAACCGAAAGTCGCCCTCGGAGATCTGGCCAGAGAAGGAATGTCCCAAACCGGGTTTCTTGTCGCCATGTATCTCAAATTTCGCCGACAGGTCTTCTGCACGCATGGCGAAGTCGAAGCCACTGCTTTCCAGTTCTCCTTCGACGTCGTACTCGACCATTTCATCTTGAGGAGACGGATTCCCTTCCTTGTATCGATACAGCACTGCTGCCTGACCGGATACCCGGCCAGATAATTTCATCTGTTGGAAAAAGTTCTTCATGTCGGGTGGTAAACTCTGGACCAGTTCGTCCTGCGAGAGGTCCAACCCGGATCCTTCTCCACTCTTCTGAATATTGAAGTTCATCGAAAGTAGAGTCGAACCTGGTTCAGCCGCAGCTTCATCCGACGAATCATCCGGCCCGATCTCTCCAGATACGCTCACGATCGGTGATTGATCTGGATCGGTTTTCAATTCATCGAGGCGGATCCGTCCCTCGGTACTGGAAAAGACCACCTGACCCTCATGGAAGACCAGGGGGTAGGGTAACTTGTGGTATCGAAGGCGGATCGGGTCATTGACCCTGGCCCGGACATAGATATCGAAGGGATTTCCTTCATCTACGCGGAGTTCTACAACCGTGTCCAGAGAACCTCCCCCGGAAAGTATGTCCAGTGAGCGAAGCCGCTCTGCGACTCCATCGGGGAGGGCAGAGAGTAAGTCCTCATCAGGGATCAACTCCGCGCATTCGATGGGGATTTCCAGGCGAGTTGTTTTTCCTCCCGCATACTCGACGATCCCTGCCGGAAGAGTGAGTTTGCTCTCTCCATGATGGCCGCTCAGTTCCTGAAACAAGACTTTCCCTTTGGAGGCTTCGATGATCACTCGTCCACGAAGGCCGTCCACGCGAAATGGAAAAGCCTGATGAGAGATACTGGCACCCTGGGGTTCCAGTTCGATGCGGAGGTCGGCCGGGCCGCCGTTGGCGGTTTTTTCCAACTCGATCTTGAGGTTGGCTCGGCCGGATGGGGAATAGGTGTCAAAGATATGAGAGAAGCGATCTCCCAGGGCCGTTCGAACTCGATCATCGAGTGGGAGAGCAAGCCCTTCCATGACCAGGTGACGATTTCCAGTTTGTGCAGAATCCAAACTACCTCTGATCCGGATCGGTTCTCCGCTGACACCTCCTGTGATGTCCAATTCGGTGCGATCTCCGAGATAGCGAATCTCACCTTGCAAGTTTCGTAAGGGATAGGGGTAGTGGGACGAACTCGCATCGACTCTCGAGAGGAGCACTCTGACCTCGGCGAGGGTGGGTGGATAGGTTTCTCCTCCGCCGGAGATCTGCAACCCGAACTTTCCGGATGGCGAGTAACGGTCCCAGGTTTGTTGCAGGCTCGGTGGTAGGATGTCCCGAATCCGCGGTTCAAATGTGAGGTTCTCTATTTGTAACTGAATATCACTGCGACCCGGAGCCAGAGCTTCCAGTTCGATTTCGCCGAGCAAGAGTGCTTCGGATCCGAAGACTGTACCCTTCAATGGATTTCTGAATGAGATCGAATCGGTATTGATTTCCAGCTGTCCAGAGAGATTCTCGATATCGATATCGGGTTCAGACAGATGAATGGAGCCGCTCTGTATGGTCAGAAAGGTCGAGTTCTTTACCGGTCGTGCATCTCGCAGGATCAGCACGTGGTTGAGACTGGCCATTCCGGATGGCTGATAGCGATCCCAGAGCAACTGAAGTGCTGGCGGTACACGGTCGCGAAGATCAGGATTCAACTGGATCTGGTCGACTTCGAGGGCCAATTCGAAATCGCCCATAGACAGTCGCCCTGCTCCGTCAAGGCGGATGCTCTGGACCGAACTGTCAAAAGCCACACCATCCAGGGTCCATAGGTCTGGATCGTCCGGAGAGACTTCGAGGCGTAGTTTTGAAACTTGCATCCCATCCGGGCTGTGGGCCACGGTGATCGGACAAGTTTCCACACGGAGATCGGTGATGACCAACTCCGGAGGAGTGAGTGCAGAGTTATTTGTTTCGCTGGAGATGGAAGGTAGATGGGGCCCTTGCATCGGGGCAAACGCATCTCGGAGTACATCGAGAATGGTCAGATCACCTAGATGATCTCTTTCGAGCACTATGTTGGAACCGGTGATCTCAATACGACTCAGTTGAGCGTCTCCGTGGATCAGTGCCCAGGGTGAAAGAGAAATGTTCAGTTGCGGAACTCGAACCAGTTCCTTGTACCGACTACCTGGGGGAGAGTGGATCACCAGGTCCTTCACCTCGATATGAGCGGGCCAGTTCCAACTGACAGTTCCCAGTGAAAAACCTGAAGTGAGATGATCCCCGAGTAAGGTCTGCGCGCGATACTTCATCTGTTCAGGGCTCAGCACCTGAGTTACGACCCAGAATCCCACAGTAAAGATCAGTGTCGGCAGGATCACTGCAAAGAACAGGTATCGTCTCAATCGGGCACGTTGCCGAGTTCTGGTCGGTTTCTGAGGACTTCTGGGGAGAGGAATCGGCGGAGGAAGGTGATCGAGATCAATGTTATCGTTCATCGAATCAACTCCCTTCCAACTCTAGCTCGTCGGCGATCCTGGTTCGATGATGACGCAAGATGCGTCTACCCAGCAGACAAGTCACCTCATATGGAACGATCCCGCACCAGAGTGCGATTTCCTCGACATCGATGCGTTCCGATCCATCGCGTCCGAGCAGGGTGACTTCGTCGCCGACCACTGTTCCTTCGACTTCCGTGACATCGATCACGGTGTAGTCCATCGTCACTCGCCCGACTACAGGCACTCTATGTCCCCTGACCAGCACTTCACCTCTGTTGGATAGTGTCGAGGGGAACCCGTCGTGGTAACCGATCGGAATCGTCGCCAGGCGACTATTCCGAGTGGTGGTATAGGTTCCACCATAACCGATCGATTGTCCCGGTGGATGATCTCGTAGGTACACGATCTGACTCTTGAGGGTGAGGATGGGCTGAAAGGAGTCCGCTTTGGGAAGCTTGTCGGAGAGCCCGTAGATCGCTCCTCCGATTCTCACCATGTTGGCCTGGGAGGCTGGACTCTGGAGTGCTGAAGCACTGGCATCGATGTGAATCAGGGGCGGGTGGATTCCAGCGGCTGCGAGTTCTCTCACGATTCCATCGAGCAGCGCTCGTTGCCTGGCGACCTCGTTGAGGTCCCAAGGGCTGGGCAGGTGAGTTCCGATTCCCTCGAGACGTAGGTGAGGACAACTATCGATGGTCCGGGCATGCTGTGCGGCTTGGTCGGCGCTGACTCCTAGTCTCGACATTCCGGTATCGATGAGGAGGTGAATCGCCATCGGTTGGTCGAGCCTCCGCGCGGCCTCCTGCAAGATCTCGATTCGCCCGGGAGAGTGGACGGTGACCGAAACTCCTTCTTCGATGAGAAGGTCCAGTTCTGGCTCCACCAGCGCCCCGAGAACCAGCACAGGGGATGAGATTCCAGCCCCGCGCAATTCCAGTGCTTCACGGGAAGTGCCGACACCGAGGAAATCGATGCCCTCCGCTTCGAGTCGCCTCGAGATGGGAATCGAACCGTGCCCGTATGCATCCGCTTTGACCACGGCGAGAATCTTCTTCTCGGGCAATAGAGCGCGCAGATTCCGTAGGTTTTCCGAGACCAGATCGAGGTCGATGGTGGCCCATGCACGTTCTGGTTTCACGCCTGTTCCTCCCCTGCGAGACGGCGGCGTCTCACTTCTTCTGCACGGCTGACTCGCATGTATCTGGGATTCAACATGTGAGGAGACTCCCAGCCTGGGGGTGAATCTTCGCCCTCGAGGATTTTATGCACTCGAGAGATGGCAACCTCTAGCCCCTTGCGAGCGGTCGGCAGATCCCATTCCAACGGGCCAGTCTCTCGCTTGAAGTTCAGTTCAGCATTTCGACTGCCGGCTCCGATGAAACGGGTTTCTTGCTGATCCAGGGCCGCAAGTTGATCGCGGTGGCTTGCCAGTTCCTCACCATCCCTCACCGCTCCCTCCTTGGTGATCTGATAGAAGCCGACATCCAGATCGCCGCTGCTGGCATCGAGCAAGACCCCCCAGCGACCTGGAGTATCAATATTGCTGGCGATGATATCGAGCGACGAGATCCCCAGTGCCGGGATGTGCAGTGCCCAGGCGATTGCCTTGGCTGCAGAGATTCCAATCCTGACACCGGTGAAGGAACCAGGTCCAGCATTGACAGCCACCGCACTCAATTTTTCACGCGCAGCATTTCTCTTCACGATGGCATCGATGCGGGGGAGGAGTTCTTTGCCGTGAACGAGGCCTGGACTGAACAGTTCTTCATCCACTTGCTGGCCATCGAGAGTACCGAGAGCGACGGAGCCATCGCGTTGGCTCGTCTCGACCATCAGGATCCAGCCATCGGAAGGGAACTTCATCGGGGCATCTCTCCGTATCGCTGCTGGAAGTGAACGGCATTCCTGGCGTACTTGGCAGCGGATGAAAAGAACTCGCTACGCTCTTCCTCGGAAACGGTTCGAATCGTCCGACCGGGAACACCGACCACCAGTGATCCCGGTTCGATCTTGCTTCCCGGGGGAACCACTGCGCCGGCAGCGATCAGACTACCGGCACCCACCTCAACATCTTCCAGCAATACCGACCCCATCCCGATCAGTGAACCATCACCGATGGAGATGCAGTGAATGATGGCTCCATGGCCGATGGTGACATCATCTCCGATTATCAGCGGCTTTCCTGGATCCGCGTGAAGAACCGATTGGTCCTGCACATTGACTCTTTTTCCGAGGATGATCGGTGCGTCATCCCCCCGTAACACTGCTCCGTACCAGATTCCGCTTCCGCTTCCGATTCGAACATCGCCGACGATGGTGGCGGTCTGGGCATGAAACCAGCCGTCGACCTGGTGGAATCGAGCCCCGATGTCGAGATCGACCGGTATTCCAGGCCCCGATCGTTGCTCGGGTGGATTCTGCTGGATTGGCGGATCTTCCGCAGTCATCTGATCATCTCCATCGTTCCTGAGAGCCCCCTTGAATCGGGTGGTACCTGCTCACGATAATCAGAGGAGTGCCGGGCGGCAACGACTGCAGGAGAAGGAGAAGAAAATGCCTCATGCGATTCTCCGGGGAGGATCCTCGATTGCGGATTTGTGGGAGAATTTCGAACCCCACCGGGAGATGTCTGGATCGGATGTGCTGCAGCTGGAGGCGGCATTTCTACGCAAGGACCGATCTCAGATGCTGATTCTCGCCCTGGCCATCGAGAATGGCGTCACCCAGAGGTTTTTCATCGTGGTCGGAATGAAAGGTCAAAAGATCGCCATCCGCTGCCAGCATCATCAAGCCTTTGAGAAGACCAGTGGGGTGAAAACACTGGTGGCGCAGGTGGCGAAGATGCTGGTGGCAGGGGGAGCGGTGGTGCAACAGACCAATCTGCGGGGTCTGGAAATGGATCACTAGCCAGCAGCGGCCTCGACCAGCGCTCGAACCCTCGCCACATCGACGGGCTGATTCACCTGCCCATCTTCCTTGAGAGAAGTGCCGACGATGGCTGCGTCGGCAATCCTCAGGATGCTGGCGACATTCCTCACATCGACGCCGCTTCCGGCGACCAGGGCGGTGGTTGGAATTGCTTCCCTGACCTGAACCAGTTGATCGAGATCGAGAGCCGAACCGGTGGCACTGCCGGTGATGATCACGGCATTGGCACATCCTCGTCCGACCGTTTCCACCGCTGCTTGCGCGGCATCGAAGCCCTTCGGATGGAGTGCGTGTTTGACACCCACATCCGCAGCGATCGCCACATCTTCGGCATCGGTGCTTCTCTGCTGACGAAGCGTCTCGTGGGCTCGTCCTGCGATCCAGCCCTGATCGGTGAGGACCGCAGATGTATGAACATTCACGCGGATGAACTTCGAGCCGGTGGCCGCTGCGATGGCCAGCGCTGCCGTCGCATCGTTTCGCAGCACATTGACACCCACCGCTAGTGATCCTGCGAGTTGGCAGATGGCACCGACCAAGACACTCATCTCGGCGACGGTGGTCGGCTCAACAGTAGTGGGTGTGAAGGGTGCATCGCCAAAGTTCTCGACGATGAGACCTCGGACTCCTCCGTCGATCAGAGCCTGGGCATCGGTGAGCGCAGAGTCGAGGATCTGTTGGCGAGAGCCACGGTAGCCGGGACTCCCCGGCAACGGAGCCAGGTGCACCACGCCGATGATCGAGTTCGATTGCAGTGGAAAGGGAAAACTCATCGCGCTCCTTCCAGGTCAATTGGGAGTGTACCTCGAAGTGGAAGGTGGGTCAGTGGAGATTGAGCAGGAGAGCCATCGACGGTGGTTCCGGTCGAGGGATCGGACCCGATCGGGGAGATCCTCGTCGGAGAAGTTGCCGCAGATGACGAACTTGGTCGAGTTGGTTTCGTGGATCTCTGCCAGCACGACGATCTGATCATCGCCATCGATGGGCCGACTCATCCGGTGCGAATCATCCCTCATCCGGTTTCCGGCTCCCTTGGTCAGCGTCAGCAAGAGAACAGGGTTTCCCCTTTCGATCGACGGTCGCAGTGGCCTGCTCGATATCGGTGGGCTCCAGGTTCCACCGATCGATCACCCACTCGCTCCTCCCCTGGCGGGATACGACACTTGTCGAGGCACCCGCTTCGCTCCCGGAATCGACCCCTCAGGCGAGGGAGATGCTCTACAGCGGCGGGCTCTGCCGATCCACGGTCGATCCCGACCGGGAGATCGCTGAGAACAGCGGGCAGGACCAACTAGCCGCCGCCGAGATCGACCCACAGGACGATCGAAATTTAGACTCTAACCCTAGTTTTTGTAATGAGTTATGTCATTTCGGTGGTGCTTTATTGGTCGGGGAAGCGGGTCACTCATCCAGGCGGGCGATGCGATTCCCCCAGGCGCTTCTTCCGGACCGCAGCGAGGCCTCTTTTGAGGCCGATGAGAATTGCCCCAACTCCTGTAGATGCAATAGGTTGACGCTTTCCAGGAGGTTCGATAGTGTGCATCTTTGGCTGCCGAATTGACCGATCGGAATCGGTGGTTTCAGGGAGCGGACTCGAGACTCCGAGGTCGGGGTGGATGTTGGAGACTCTTGGCCAGACCCACCATCATCGCCGGCAACTGGAAGCACAATCCCGATCGAATTCCGGGGGAATCCCTCTTCCGGGAGATCTCCGAGGGTACGATGTCGAGGTTCACCGTTGACGGTGGCGACTCTCCGGTGCGGGTGGTGCTGTTTCCACCGTCGCCTTGGCTCGGTTGGTTTGCTTCGAACTCCTCGGAGTTCGATCGTTCTGCCGTCGAGATCGGAGTACAAGAAGTATCCGATCGTCCTCTCGGTGCATTCACCGGAGAGGTTGGAGCTCAGTTGGCCCAGCAGTTTGGTGCCGAGTGGGCGCTGGTCGGGCATTCGGAGCGCCGTTCGATTTTTGGTGAGACCGATCAACAGGCGGCGAGTCGGGTGAAGGCCGCAGCGACGGCTGGGCTACGACCGATCCTTTGCATCGGTGAAACGCTCGAGCAAAGAGAAGCGGGAGAGACCTTCGAGGTGGTGAGTCGCCAGCTCGAAACCGGACTCTCCAAGTTGGATGAAGAATTTGAATACGCACTGGCTTACGAGCCCGTATGGGCCATCGGAACCGGTCGTACAGCAACGACGCAACAGGTCGAAGAGGTGCATCGTCACCTCAGAGAAGTATTGCGACGAGCCAGAGGAGCCTCAGCAGATGAGGTTCCGATCCTCTACGGGGGAAGTGTCAAGCCCGACAACGCGCAGGCGTTGCTGGGAATCGATGGGGTAGATGGAGCCCTGGTGGGAGGTGCGAGCCTCTCGTCGGCGAGTTTCTTAGGGATTCTGGACGCGGGAATTGCGACGGCGTGACCAGTGACGGTATGCCGGTGGCGATGACCGCCCTGCAGGTAAGGTAAAGCGATGCTTGTGACATTTCTGATGATTGCACTTGGATTTGTGACGGTTCTGCTCGGTTTCGTGATCCTGATTCAGGAGCCGAAGCAAGCGGGACTGTCGGGGGCCTTTGGCGGGGGCATGGGCGGTTCCGATCAGATGATGGGAACCAAGGCCACCAGTGGGATCGGCCGTTTCACCGCGATCTTGTCGGTGACGTTCTTCTCGCTGTGCATCCTTGTGGGAGTCATATCCAGCAGTGACCGCGATAGCAGTCGTCTGCAGAGTGACACCGTGGAACCGGGCTTCGGATCCATCGACGGCGCCGCGGACTCGGACGGAGTCGGGGATGCGATCGGTGATGCGATCGGGGATGACACTCCCGCGGCCATCGATGACGGTAGCGATGGCAGTACGGCAGGAGCGATCGGCGCGGACGAAACGCCAACTGCTGAAACGCCGGCTGCTGAAACTCCGGCTGCTGAA
>CAVOEM010000023.1:0-20410 GCA_963694575.1 Planctomycetes bacterium UBA1146
AAGCATCGACGACTGTGACGCCGACGACGACGGAGACGGAATCGACGACGTCTGTGATATCGACAGCACCGGTGGTGCCGACTGTGACAGTGACGGCCAGGATGACTCCTGCGAAACCGACACCGACATGGACGGAAGCATCGACGACTGTGACGCCGACGACGACGGAGACGGAATCGACGACGTCTGTGATATCGACAGCACCGGTGGCGCCGACTGTGATCTGGACGGTCAAGACGATAGTTGTCAGACCGATACCGATAGTGACGGATCCATCGACGCTTGTGACGCCGACGACGACGGAGACGGAATCGACGACGTCTGTGATATCGACAGCACCGGTGGTGCCGACTGTGACGGCGACGGACTCGATGACTCCTGCGAGATCGACACCGATAGTGACGGAACGCCGGACGACTGTGAGGCCGACGACTTCATCCGTGGCAATGCCAACAACGACGGCAATGTCGATCTTGGTGACGGAATCCTGATCCTGGGTTACCTGTTCTCTGGAGCTGCGATCCCGTGTCTCGACGCAGCGGACTGTGACGACAATGGTCAGGTAGACATCACGGATGCCATTTACCTGTTCACCTACCAGTTTGCTGGAGGAGCGGCCCCGCAAGCGCCCTTCCCCAGCTGTGGTACTGATCCGACAGATGGGGATGCCCTCGACTGCCAGGTCACTACCTGCCCCTGATCGAACGTTTGTAGGTAGGTGCAATCAGTCACGGCCCCGCGGAATTCAAGATTCCGCGGGGCCGCTTTTTTGGCCCGCTTCGCTCTTCTCGATCTGTAATGCGGGGGGTTGCCACCGTGAGTGTGAGGGGACACCCTTCCCCTCATGAGTCACTCAACCGTCATCCTGGCCTCGGCATCTCCGAGGAGGTGTGTCGCCTTGCAAAGAGCTGGTTTTGCCCCACTGGTTCGTCCCGTGGACGTCGACGAATCCCACAATTCGGGAGAAGGAGCGGTGGCATTGGTCGAGCGTCTGGCTCAGGCCAAGGCGGCATCGATCGATCAGCCCGAGTATCCGGTGCTGGCGGGGGATACCGTCGTTTCACTCCAGCAGCAGTTGCTGGGCAAGCCCGCCGATTCAAAAGATGCCAGGAGGATGCTGGAGTCCCTCTCCGGTCGAGAGCACCAGGTGACCAGTGGCTGGTGCATCCGCTGGGGAAGCGAGGCTCAGGTGGGCCATGTGGTCACCCTGGTGCGCTTCAAGAGCCTTTCCAGCAGCCAAATTGATGCCTACCTCGAAACGGCTGAACCCTTCGACAAGGCGGGGGCCTACGGGATTCAGGGCCAGGGGAGGGCGCTGGTCGAGGAAGTTCGTGGTTCCTGGAGTAATGTGGTCGGATTACCACTTTGCCCGGTGGTCCGGCTGCTGAGAGAACTCACGGAGCGTTGAGAGTACTCCCTCGGCTGAGTAGACTCATGGCGGAGTGGACTCTGTGCGAGATTCGCTCATCCCTGGCTGCGCGACTCTGGAGGTTTGATCCGTGAGTTTTGACATCTCAGCAGTTCCTGATCTGATCGGACGATTCCACCCTTTGATGCTTCACTTTCCCCTCGGGCTGTTGCTCTGGGCGGGGATTCTCGAAGGAGTCCACCTGCTTCAGCGCCGGCCGATCCCGGCGACCGGCCCGGTCTCGCTTCCCATGGTGATTCCCGGCGCAGCGTTTGCGGTACTGGCTTCACTCTCTGGCTGGTTGCTGGCGAATCCAGAGGATCCAGATACCGCATTGGCCTGGCACCGTTGGCTCGGGATCGCCACCACTTTCCTGGCACTGGTCACAGCGGGTGTCGGAATTGCAGTGCTTCGAGGTCGTGAGGTGGCAAACCAGGCGTACCGCTTGTCACTCTTTCTGTGCATCCCGATCCTCGCAGCGGGGGGGCATATTGGGGGGGAGATGAAGTGGGGCGATGGCTTCGTCGAGGAGGGCTTCGAAAAGGTCTTTTTTGCGGGCCAGGGGGATGACGATCGGGAGAGGAATTCGCTGACCCAGGTCAGCATCGATGCTCCGCAGGAGCAGCGAGGTTTGCTGCTGTACCACGAGCAAGTGAGAGGGATCCTCGATCAACATTGTGTCCCCTGTCACGGCCCGGAAAAGGTCAAGGGGAAGCTCAGACTCGACACTCCCGATGACCTCAAGGATCCACAGAGGGAGATACGGCTGATCGTTCCGGGGGATCCGGACAATAGCCTGCTGGTCGAACTATTGCTGCTTCCCGCTGACGATGAAGATCGCATGCCGCCGCCGGAGGAGCCGGCGCTGACCGAGCAGCAGCGCCGTGATCTCGTCGAGTGGGTGCGGGCGGGGGCTCCTTGGCCCGCAGAAGGGCCAAGAGGGCTGATCGGGGTTGCCGGTCCAGTCGGATCACCCGGTGCCATCGGGATCTCGGGCGGCGCACAGGATCCGGTTTCAGCGGAAGAGGTGGCGGCTCCGGATGAGGAGGTGGCGGTTCCAGCGGAAGAGGTGGCGGTTCCGGATGAGGATGAGGAACCCACCGGAGAAGATGGCTCCAATCCGCAACAGGAAATACTGCACTTCCAGCAGAAGGTGATGCCATTGTTCGAGCGCCACTGCATCGAGTGCCACGGCTCGGAGAAGCAGAAGGGTGGATTGCGGCTGGATCTGAGGGCTTCGGCATTTGGCGATCGCGAGTTTCAGACCATCGTCTCTGGGAATTCCCAGGAGAGCGAGTTGATCGAGCGGGTGATGTTGCCCGACGATGATGAGGATCGGATGCCGCCCGATGGAGAACGTCTGACCGAGGCGGAATTGGCGTTGCTTCGCGATTGGATCGATCAGGGCGCTTCGTGGCCAGAAGATGAAGTGACCGATGAGTCGCTGGCTCGCACCGGTGAAGGGGGAGCACTGCAGGTGCGCTCCAGAACTCCGGGGCAACTTCAGGACATGCCTCTCATCCGGATCGAGGATGAAGAGATCCGAACTGCCGTGGCTCGGTCGGTTTCCACTCTGCAGGCGTTCGGTGTTCGTGTCGCACCGATCTCTCGCAAAGATGATGCGCATGAGGCGGTCTTCCGGCTGCTGCGAAAGAGCGCCTCCGACGAGATGGTGGAGGGGCTTGCAGGATTGGAACCCGTCCTGACTCGACTCGATCTGGCTGGAACATCGGTGACCGCCCAGTCGATTCGAGGATTGTGGAGATTTGGCAAGATTCGCGTGCTCAACCTGTCGGAAACCGTGGTGGGGGATGACGAGGTGGCGATTCTTGCGAGCCTGCCCGACCTGACAGTGTTGAATCTGTTCGGAACCGAGGTGACCGACGATTGTCTGGCACTACTGGAGCGGATGCCCGCCTTGCGAAGGGTCTATCTGTGGCGAACTGCAGTCACCAGGTCGGCGGTCGGTAAACTGGCCCTGCTGCGTCCCGACCTGCTGGTCAATATCGGTGTCCGCGAGGGCCCCAAGATCTTCAAGGCAAAGGTCGAGGTGGAAACCAGTGGGATCTGGCCCGGGAGAGAAGCGGAACTGGCGCGTGAACATGTTCATGACGGGTCCGTGGCGACCATCTGGGCCGGTCCTGAGGAGGAGAGAAGCGGCTGGGTCCAGTTGACCCTGGAAGAGCCCCAGGTGGTGGTCGGTGTACGTCTCGATGAGGGGCAATTCCCGAGGATCCAGAAGTTCTTGGTCGAGGTTCAGGACGAATCAGGATGGGTGGAACTGGCCAGCGGAACCACCATCGGTTCGAAGAAGGAGGTGCTGTTCGATCCGCATCCGGTGAAGGTGATTCGCATCAAGATATTGGAAGCGATCGAAACGCCGGTGATCGCCGAATTCGATTTGCTGATCGACTAGACCGAGCCGTCCCGAACATTTTTTTCAGCTTCCTCGAAGATGTTCTCCCAGGAGTCGTCGAGAGCTTCCAGCAAGGATGAGGTGCTCGAGACCCCTGTGGTCTCCGCGGTTTTTTCCGGGGCGCGTCCTCCCCGTCGGCGAGTTCGAACCGCCTGGTCGATGGTGATCTTCTGTTCATCCGAGAACTCAAGCTCGCGAGAAATCTCGATCTGGATCTCGTCCAGCGAAGAGATGGTGAAGAAAGGCTCGGCATGGAGCCGTTCTCGAAGAGTTGCGATGGCGGGTGCTGGAGGAACTTCTGCTACCGCTACGATCACCGCAGCACCGATGCGAGACAGCGGTAGGAGACCGTGCTCCCAGACGAAGTCTGCTTCGAGTGCCTGCAGCAGATCTGCATCGATCTGGTAACGGGAGAGTGGAATCATCGGCAATTGATGTTGGGCACTGAGACACCTGGCCAGATCCGCCTCACTGAGGGGGGTCTCCCTCAGAAGCGACTCGATGGTGCTCTCGCCGGTCTCCGCACTCTGGCTGCGGGCCGCCTCGATGTCTGCAGGAACCAGTAGGCCCTCAGAAACCAGGATCTCGCAGGTGTCCTTGTATCGAACGGTTCGCATCTTGACCGATCTCCTTCCACTCAAGGATAAGACGCTCCCTCGCATATCGTCAAATCGGCCGATTGGACGAAATCGAGAAAAGGGGTGATGCTGGGATATCCGCTCGCCCGCGGAAGGAGACCTACCCTGTCAGGTATGACCTCTGGTGGCCTGGAACTGGCTGCCACGGGAGCGATGGTGATTGCGCGAATTCGCCCGATTGCCGGAGATCCCCCCAGAATGATCGTCAAGGCCCTTGGTGCCCTCTCTCGAAAAGTGCACCAGCATCCAGGGACCTTGCTGGCGTTAATCGTCCCATCTGAAGAAGCCCATCCTCCGGCGCTGTTGAGAAGGATGGCGCAGTTGGCGGAGGTGGTGAATCGAGGAGGGGGATTCATGGTGATCGTGGGATCACGTCAGTCCCTCGATCTCGATTCCCAGCCGAATCTTGTCGTGCCGGTGGTCTCCACCCTGGAGGAAGCCGAGGTGATCCTGTTGCGTCAGTGAGTGGCTCCACCCGTGGCGGGTGGCTGAGGATCCACTTCATCGAGGGAGGGATCCAGCACTTCATCCTCGATGTCTGATTCCTCTGGTGAGTGGAGGAAAGCATGGAGCGAGGTGGCGAGAGTGGTGGTCATTCCATCGACTTGTGCCAGTGACTCGACGGAGGCATCTCGGATCGATTTGATCGATCCAAACTGCTGTAACAGAGCCCGGCGTCGGCGTGGACCGATGCCGGGTATCTCCTCGAGCCCGCTGACCAACTGGCTACGTCTTCGCAATTCCCGGTGGTATGAGTTGGCAAATCGATGCGCTTCATCACGGATTCGCTGCAAGAGGCGCGATGCGGGGTCTTCTTCTGGTAGGTCGATCGGGTCAGATCTTTCTGGCAGATAGACCCGTTCGGTGGTTCGCTGTCCCGAGCGCAAACGATCCTTGGCGAGCCCACAGATGGTGACCCCAGGAGCGTGGTGGTGGAGCACCGACACGGCACTGGAAATCTGCCCCTTACCCCCATCGACCACCACCAGATCTGGAAGAGCATCCCGTTCAGGATGCTCTCTGAAGCGCCGCTCGAGAACCTCTGCCATGCTGGCAAAGTCATCGCTTCCTCGAACCGTACGGATTCGATAACGACGGTATAGAGCGGTGTCGGGCTCGCCGTCCTCGAAGTAGACCCGGCTCGCCACCGACAGGGTGCCCTGGGTATTCGAGATGTCGTAGCACTCGATGGTACGGATCGGTTGTTGCGCCTCGAGGACCTCACCGAGTCGCACTGCGATCTGCTCCTGGAGTTCCAGTTGTCGGCCATCCGATTCTGAACGTACCTCTGCGTTGCGTCGCGCCAGTTCGAGCAGGCGGACCTTGCTGCCACGCTGGGGTACCTTGACGGTGGTTTTTCGCCCTGCCTTGGTCGAGAGCCACTTCTCGATGATCTCCAGACCTTCGGGAACGGTCGGAACCAGAATCTCGGGTGGAACGAATTTGTCCCCGTGGTAGTACTGGCCGAGAAACGCCTGGAGCAGTTCAGCATCTTCTTCCCCGGCATCACGGCAAGTGTGGGTCGCTGAGGAAATCACTCTTCCATCTCGAACCAGCAGCAGGTGGACCGAGGAGAGGCCGCCGATTCGATGCAGCCCCATCACATCGCAATCTCCCTGGGCATGTTCCTCGACATGCTGCTGCTCCATGATCTTTTCGACTGCCGAGATCTGGTCCCGAACTCGTGCCGCTCCTTCGTAGTCTTGAGTGTCGCTGGCGGCCGCCATTTTCTGGCGAAGGCGCTTGAGCAGCGATCGATCTCGGCCTCGCAGTAACAGCAGCACCTCCTCGACCATTTGGGCGTAGGACTCTTTCTCGTCGAGACCGACACATGGTGCAGTACAGCGACCAATCTCGTACTCGATACAGGGTCTCTGGCGGCTGTCAAAGAAGGCGTTGGAGCAACTGCGTAGCGGGATGTACTTCTTGATCAGCCGCAGTAGCGAATACACCGCTCGAGACGAGGGGTAGGGGCCGAAGTACAGGTGACCGTCATTCTTCCAGCGGCGAATCGGGTGAACCCTGGGCCAGGCCTCACCTGTGGTGACTCGAAGCGAGAGGTAGGTCTTGTCATCTCGTAATCGAAGGTTGTACAGGGGGCGGTGCTTCTTGATCAGGTTGTTCTCGAGAAGGAGAGCTTCCAGTGGATTGCTACAGACGATGTAGTCGATCGCCTCTGTATTTTCGACGATCCGGGAGAAGAGGAATCGTCCATCATTGGCTCCCGGTTGAAAGTAGGATCGAACTCGCGAGCGGAGATTTGTGGCCTTGCCGACATACACCGTTTGTGAGCGTCCGTCGGTGAAGATGTAGACCCCTGGATCGGAGGGCAGTCCTGCTAACTGGTGGCGAAGGGTGTCGGACAGTTCAGGAGACGGCGACATCTTCGGTTTTCTGCAGGTAGAAGTGGTGAATTGGTTGGCCCTTCGATCGGAATCGCTTCTCGAACAGGGTCTCGACATGATTTTCGAGATCGAGCGGTTGATAGAGCCATGGATCCTCCCCCGTGCGTGAGACCAGTGATTCGATCTCTTCGAGCGAGGCTAGTGCCTGGTGGGCATATGAGGGATCGTCGGTGCGGATCTCGAGGGGCGCGCCGGGGCGCAATTTCCTGGCGATCATCGTCAGGAAAGACGATTGCAGCAGCCTTCTTCGGGCATGCCTTGTCTTGGGCCATGGATCGGGGAACAGGATGAAGGCGCCCGCCAGGCAGTTGTCTGCAAAGAGTGGATCGATGGCATCGAACGCATCGGCGTGAAGGAATTTGAGATTGTGCCCGCAGTTCACCGTTTCCGCCTTGCGCAGGGTCATCTCGAATTTTTTCCGACACTGCTCGATTCCGACATGAAGGTCACCTTCGAATCGTGAGGCCCGGTCGATGATGTGGGTGTCCTTGCCGGTGCCGACCTCCAGCCACAGATCCCCCGAGAGGCCGAACAGTTGCGACCAGTCACCATGGTCGAGCAACTGCTGTACCTTGAACTCACGAGATTGCGCGCCGTCGGAGAGTCGTTGGTGTCGTCGCAGACGGGTCAAGATTACCTCCTCGGAATTGTCGATTCCTCTGCTCAAGGGTAGCCGGAGATGGGGCGGATTCCAGAGACAGGTCCTCCAGAAGGGCCGTCGATCAGAGTTTTTCTGGGTCCAAAATATCAATCGAGGTAGCAGCAGCGTAGAGCGTGCCTCGGAGGTAGCATATGGCCGGGGAATCCTCCGAGATGGAGGGTGGGGAGTAAAATATGAAGCCAACCAGCGAGACCGTTTTGTCGATTCCACGCATGCTGCACCCGGTGTATCTGCTGTGCCTCTGCTTGTTGCTGCCCGGTTGCGGGTTGTGGGGTTACTTCTCTTCCGATCAGGAGCCGACCCCGGTGAGCCGATCCGATTCGACTTTCCACTCGACAACCGCCACCCGGGATGGAATCGACGACTCCTCTGGTCTGGCAGAACTAGAGATGTTCCTGCTGCAGCAGAGTCCAGCCCTCGATCCCTTCAAGGAGTCGCAGGGAGCGAGAGAAGCCGGTCAGGTGGAATCCTGGCTGCCAGGGGCACGAGTCCTCGATAGCGCCGCCAGCGGAGGAGATCGTGGAATTCATCTTCCTGGAACTGCGCTTGCTGGAGATCGATCGGTGGCCATCGACTGGCGTCCGTCTTCGATTCTCGATGGGGATGCACAGCAACGTCAGCGAGATGCACGCCAGTCCATTGCGCATGCTCGTCTACGGCAAGCTCAGGGGAAGTTGCTTCGACTGCTGAGAGAAGAGTGGGCCGAACTGTGGTACCAGCAACAGGCGAGCCAGCTGACGCTGGAGGCTCTGGAAGATCTGAACGCAGATCTGAACGCAGATCTGAACGCGGAGAAGTTCAGCGACTCTCCTGAAGAGTCGCCCGCTGAAGGATCGATCCAACGGGTCGCCCTGAGATCTCGCTGGAATGATCGCCTCGAGGGTCTCGGGGAGGAAGTGGTCAGAACCCAGAGCCGCATCAACTCGTTGCTGGGTCGATCTCCCGGGGCGATCTTGCCGCAACCGCTGGATTCTGGTGATCTTCGATTTTGCGAGGTGGACGGGCTGTCCGATCGCCGTCTACATCCTCGTGTCATTCTGGCCGAGGAAGAACTGGTTCTGGCAAGTGCCCAGCTGGAGCAGGAGCAGGGCAGTGATTGGCCAGAGTTCGTGATTGGCGCCAGTTCCAGTTATGACGTCGATGCTTCCGTGACCGGTTCGGCGGGTCGCGGAGATGCATGGATGGTGACACTGGGTGTGGAGTTTCCACTCGGTCTTCAGCCGGGCGAGCAGCGGCTCAACGCCGCACAGAATCATCTCGGCTCTGCTCGTGCACGCCAGATCCTGTCGCGCCGTTCGATCGATGATGAGATTGCTGCAGCCAGGGCCCAGTTACTGGCGAGTCACGAGGCGATCGATACCCTGGAAAACCAGGTGATTGCCCACATCGAGGAGGCGGGGGCCAAGTGGAGTGCCGTCGCGGCTGCTGATCCCGGGGAATCGCGGTTGAGGATCGTCGAGAAGCTGCTCGACGCCCGTATTGGCTGGCTGCGTGCCGTGTCGGATCGGGCTCGTGCCCGGGTGTCCCTGGTCGATCTTCTCGGGCTCGAGAGACACGGCTTCAGAGGAGTGCTCAGCCGCTTGAGATGACCGCTGCTGCGCTGTTTGTTCTTGCCCTGGCCGCCCGATTCCGGTGGGATGATGAGTAGATTCCAGGAGTCAGTTAGGCGGGCAACCCGAATGCAGACAATCCCATCGCAGTGCTCTCGTTCCTTCACTTCAATTGTGGTGCTTCTCATCACCCTTGGAATCTCGATGCCTCTTCTGGCAGATTCACCGAAGAGATCCAAGTCGACTGCGCCTGTCGATGTGCCTGTCGATGCGCCTGACTCTGCCAGGAGTTTGCGGGATGCGGTCGTCAAGTTGAAGGCTGCTTCCCAGCGCAAGGGCTACCAGATGCATTGCAACGTCTGGGGAGGGCTCTCCAACAAGGCGGATCACAAGGTCTGGATGCATCAGGTCTATGAGGAGCATCAAGGACAGGTTCTCGGGCAACTGATGCACTTGCCGGAACTGTCGATCTATCGCAATCGAGAGCGCGGTGCGATTTTTATCGATGAGCAATGGAAGCCGATGATCTCCGATCCTGCCGGCCACCGAGTGCAGAGGATCATCGCATTTCCTGGGCAGGTGCTGTTCGATGCACTCTCGAGCAAGAAAAAGGTCGAGTGGATCGAACCTTCAAAACTGATCGACATCGACGATCCCGATTACAGCGAACCGATGGATGCGCCACTGGAGCCGGGCGAAGCGGGGGATACCGCTGTCGTCGAGAAGAAACAGCCGAGCTATCAGAGGGTCAAGGTGGAGGTGAGCGAGAAGGTTGCTGTTCGATATTTCAATCAGATCCAGAACTCAGGATTGCTCGGTGGGTTCAGCTGAAGCATCACCAAGTTCCTGTCCAGTGTGGACAGGACCCGTACTCGCTGCAGCGTCGAGGTGGGGATCGATCCCCAGACCGGGCTTCCCGATCAACTGTTGATGACGATCCTCATCGGCAGGAAGAACCTCAAGGGGACCACCATCTCGGCGGACCGGGCATTTTCTGACGGAGTCGAACACATCGTCTTCAATTACTCCTACCAGCTCGATTCTTCCGAGCCAGTGGAGGCGTTTCAGATTCCACCTCAGGCAAAAAAACTGCTGAGGTGAGCGCTATCGCCGTCTGGTCGTGCAGGAATCCCCGCAGCGCTGGATGAGCGCCGATCCTCCTCGATAGAAGTGCCTCATTCCACGCTTGAGATGGGTCTGAGGACTATTCTCGGTCAATTGGGTGATCATCAGTCCGATCGATCGGGGCAGCCGGATCGAAGGGTATAGCCCCACCCTTTGAAAGGAGGAGCCAGATGACGGAATTACCCAACTCGACGACACACAATTCGACGACACACAATTCGACGACACACAATTCGACGACACACAATTCGACGACACACAATTCGACGAATCGGTACGAACCCCACTGGTGGACGACTGGGCGCTGGACGGCGCTGGTGGTCGGAATCCTCTTCATCTCGCCTGCTTTCCTGGCGGCCGGGGAGTCTCCACGGAAAGCGCTGGTCCAGGTGACCAGAAACCTGGCGCAGATGGCCAGTGAAAGTGGATACCGAACCGACGTCGCCATCATCGGAGGGATCAGTTCCGCTTCCGATCACAGCATCGAGATCCCCAAGTACCTGCGGAGGGTTCAGGCCAGTGTACGAGGAAAACTGATGCACCTGCCCGAGCACAGCGCCTACCTGTACGGCGGCAAGGTCGCCATCGAGGAGGAAGGGGTCTGGATGAAACCTGGCACCAGTGACCTCGGGCGAGAGATCGCAGGGATGTTTGAAGTCCCGACCGACCTGTTGATGAACGCCCTCAAGAGAGGGAGCCGGGTCGAGTGGGTGGCGAATCGAATCGGGACCCGCAAGGCGATTCGGGTGGTATTACCAGCGAGTCAGTCGAGGGCTCGTTTCAGTGGAATCGAAAAGTCTGGTTGTGTTGCTGCCGAGGGAAGGAGACTTTCCTACTTCCAGTCCCGGTTGGAGCGGTCCAATACCCAGACCACCATCATCGTCGATCTCGATCCAGCAGGGGAACTGCCGCAAAAGATCCAGATCGAAGTATTGGGAGCGTACAGGGATGACAATGGCCGCTCTCGCAAGGGCCAGCTGGCGTTCGAGGAAGGAACCAACCATGCGGCGTTCCATTTCATCTACTGGCTCGATACCAGCGCAGCGGTCGGGCAGTTCAAGGTGCCGCAGAAGGCCCAGAGATTGCTCAAGTGAGTATCATGTCAACCAAGAAGGTGCTCTCGGAAGTTCTACTTCCGGGAGCATTTTCGTAGAATTCTAGACCCTCGGCGGCTACCATCGTTGGCACTAGGCCCGCTGGGTACCGTCAGCCATCTTCACTTGGGGATGGTCAGGCTGGTCCGCGAAAGGACAGAGACGTGAACAAGTTCATTTCCGTGCTGTTTTCAGGATTGCTGTTTTCAGGATTGCTGTTTTCAGGATTGCTGTTTTCAGGATGGATGCTGGCTGGAGCTGCACTCCAGGCGTCAGACTCAGGGGAGGAAAATGCTCCCGATCCTGCAAAAGCCCTGAGGAAAGTCAGCAAGGACTTTTTGCGGCATTCCAGCAAGAGTGGATATTCGGCACACCTCATCATCTCCGGAGGCATGGCGAACTCGAGTGACCACAAGATCATCGATCAGGCGGTCAGCGAGGATTACTTTGGCCTGGTCCGGGGCCCCCTGATGCACATGCCGGAACAACAGATCTTCCGCACCCTCGACAAGGGCGCCCAGTTCGATGGCGATATCTGGCGGGTGCTCCAGTCGACTGCGGATGGCAAGAAACTGGATCGGCTCTTCACCTTTCCCGAGAGACTACTGGCCGATGCCACCAGCAAAGGCAACAAGGTCCAATGGCTCGAATCAACGGTCAAGCCGCGCAAGGTCAAGAGAGAAGTACCACTCGGTGGAACTGCGGTTGGATCCTCTGAACAGGAGGAAATGGTCTACCATCGCCTCCGGGTGACACTGCCCGCCAAGATGGCATTGCAATACTTCATCGAGGTGCAGAACTCAGGTTGTCTGTCCGGCGGCTGATGTATTTCTGAATACCTGTCCCGTGCGGACAGGACCCAGACTCGCAGCGTGCTCGATATCGACCTGGATCCACAAACGAAGGCTCCTCGAAAGATGGAACTGCTGGTCCTCACGGGGATGCGAAATGCCGATGGTAAGACCGCCAAGGGGGATGCTGCATTCTCCAAGGGAGTCGAGCATGTCGTGTTCCGCTACGAGTACGAGATCAACTCCGAGGAGCAGGTCGACCCCTTCAAGATTCCGCGCGCTGCCCGTAAGTTGATGCGATAAGCCACTGCGGGATCTTCAGTGAAAAAGGGCGCCACCAGCGGGTTTGCTGGTGGCGCCCTTTTTGTTGCTGTGATCTCGGCTGAGCCTGCTGGCGAGAGAGGCACTCGACACCTATTCGCCGGAAGCCTATTCGCCGGAAGCCTCGAGCGCCTCGATATTGCTGCGGATCGTCTCCAGCTGCTGCTCCAGATCGATCGCAAGGGCCTTTTCTCTCTCGACCACTTCGGCAGCTGCACGACTGACGAAATTCTCGTTAGCCAGTTTCTTCCGTGATCCTTCGAGCCATCCCTGGATTTTAGAGAACTGTTCTTGCAGGCGGGTGCGCTCCTTCTCGAGGTCGAGCACTCCCGGGATGAAGACTTCCAGGTCGCCGTCGATGGCCACCGCACTGTCGATGGTTCGCTCGACCGTCGCTCCGATGGTCAAGGAAGAGAAGCTGCCGAGGTGCAAGATCAGTTCTTCCAGCGACTGGAGTTCGGACTCCGCCTGTCCTGAGGTCCGGACCCGTACCTCGAGCGGCTGGCGCGGCGGGATGTTGTAACGGGATCGTAGATCTCGGATGATCCGGATCAGATCGCGGCAACGATCGAATGCGCCTTCGAGTGCCGGGTCGCGCCACTTCGATGGCACCTCTGGCCAGCTCGCCAGGCACAGCAATTCCTGGTCGAGAAGAGGTTTCTCAACGCCCCGCACCGGTGCGATTTCTCTCAGGCTGCCCCACAGTTCCTCGGTGATGAAGGGAACGAATGGATGCAACAATCGAAGCACCTGGTCGAGGCAGGTGGCCAGTACCTGCTGTGCGGTTCCGGCATCTGGAGCGGGGGTTTCTCCTTCGCCCTGTCGAAGACGCGGCTTGATCGCTTCCAGGTACCAGTCGCAAAGTTCACTCCAGAAGAAGTCCCGCGCCAGTCCGATGGCGGCGGAGGGGTTGTAGGAATCCAGTTGCTGTTGGACCTCGGTGCATGCGGCCTGTAATCGAGAGAGGATCCACCGATCTTCGGTAGCGAGACGATCGCTGCAGGTCGGATCGAACTGGTAACCTTCCAGGTTCATCAGCGCAAAACGTGCCGCATTCCACAACTTGTTGCAGAAGTTGCGGCCGACATCGAAGCGCTCGCTGATCAACTTGGCGGCGGGAACACCGTCCATCGTGCCCAGCACATCAAACTCCTTGCCACTTTCCGGGCAAAGGTAGGTGAAGTTGTTTTGACCATGTTTTGCCGTGGCAAGGTCGATACCGTTCCCGGTGAATGGGCTGATCGCCTGTACCGGAAGTCGAATGTCCTGGGTTCCCGTTTGCATCTCGCACAGGACATATCGCATCGCATCGGTGCCATATCGTTCGATGATATCGACCGGGTCGATTCCGTTACCCTTCGACTTGCTCATCCGCTCACCCTTGCCATCGAGAATGTTTGCGTGAAGAAACACATCGGTGAAGGGTAAGTCACCCAGGTTGTAGAGCCCCATGATGACCATTCGTGCAACCCACAGGGAGATGATATCCCGGCCGGTGACGAGGCAGGATCCAGGGTAGTAATAATCGAGGCAGTTTCCTTGCTGGTCGTTGGCTGCGAGCGAGCGTTGACCCTCACCGACCTGGGCGGTGGCTGGATCGGGCCACCCGAGGGTGGAATGTGGCCACAGGGCGCTCGAGAACCAGGTGTCGAGAACATCGGGATCTCGCACCAGCCCGGCCGCCTCCAACTGATCACTGATGTGGGTCTGAGTTGGGGGTTCCTTCAGGCACACCTGCAGGTGACCGCCTTGCGCGGGAATCGCCCGGTGACCATCGAGATGGACACTGGATCCATCGCTGTCGACCAGCCTCAGGCAAACAGCGTCTTGGCCCTCAACGTGGATCGATTGGAGCAGGGACTCGATCGAACCGGCGTCGAGATCGCCAGACCATATGGGAATCTGGTGTCCCCACCAGAGTTGACGAGAGATGCACCAGTCACGCTTTTCCGCCAGCCAGCTGACGTAGGTATTTCGGTAACGATCTGGATCCGGATGGAAGGAGACCGTTCTTCCGGTGTGCGAGCTCCAGCCCGAAACCGCATCGATGGCTGCCTGTGCCAATCCATCGACTCTGAACTCGTGCTCCAGACCCTCGGCGCAGCGGACGCCTCCCTCGATATCTCCCATCCGGACAAACCATTGGAGAGACAGGTAGGGTTCGACGGGGGTCTTCGAACGATCGGAGTGTCCCACCTCGACCACTCGGTCCTCGATCCGTTCGAGCAGTCCTAGCTGCTCAAAGCGCCGAACCACTGCCTTTCTCGCCTCGAATCGGTCCTGGCCGGCATGGGGTCCAGCGGCTTCGTTGAGGGTTCCATCGGGGTTCAGGATGTTGATCGCTTCGATGCGATCTTGGTGTCGTTGCCACACCTCGTGGTCATTGGGGTCGTGGGCTGGAGTGATCTTGACGCAACCCGATCCCAGTTCAGGCTTGGCCCACTCATCTGCAATCAGCGGGATTTTCCGATCGACGATGGGTAACTGGATCATCCGACCAGCAGCCGCCATCTTGGCCAGTTGAATCAGTGAGGGGAGTAACTGCTCGACCCTCGATTCGAGGCGCTGGATCTCCGAGGTGAGATCCTCGACCTGTTTCGCTGGCGCGGCAGCCAGCCGTTCTCGCGCCTGCTGGAGACGCTCCTCCAGTACAGCGGCGGGATCGGGATGAACCGCAACGGCCGTGTCTCCCAGCATCGTTTCTGGACGAGTGGTGGCGACGATCACCTCGGAGGGCTCCCCGGGCTCGGGATCGATCACCGGATAGCGCAGGTGCCAGAAGTGGCCGTCGGTGCTCTTGTGTTCGATCTCGTCATCAGCCACGGCGGTTTGCAGGTGACAATCCCAGTTGACCATTCGATCACCCTGGACGATCAACCCATCCCGGAACATTCGATAAAAGGTCCAGGTCACTGCCCGTGCGCAGATCGGGTCCATGGTAAATCGCTGGCGATCCCAGTCGCAGGAACAACCCATCGCTTTTTGCTGTGAGACGATTCGCTTCTGATACTGGTCCTTCCACTGCCAGATGCGTTCGACCAAAGCTTCGCGGCCGAGGTCGTGGCGGTTCTTACCCTCCAGTTCCAGCAGTCGCTTCTCGACCACTGCCTGGGTGGCGATCCCTGCATGATCGGTACCTGCCATCCAGAGGGTGTTGTCACCTTGCATCCGGTGCCAGCGCGTCAAGAGGTCCTGCATGACATTGTCCATGGCATGACCCATATGAAGAGCACCGGTCACGTTGGGAAGCGGCATCATGATGACGTAGCGTTGGTCACGATCATCGGGAATCGAGCGGAATGCGTCATTTTCATTCCAGCGATTCGTGATGGAATCCTCGACGAGATTCGGGTCGTAATTTTTGGTGAGTTCCTCGGCCATGGTGCCTCTACTTTCCGTGAACCAGGAGGATCTAGGGCGGTCGAAGACAAGTCAAGGGAGACAGCGAGATCAGGGGGGTGTGCTGGATACTGATGACCTGGCGGGATACCGTGAAGAACATTCGCATCTGGTCCGATCATCGGATCGGCAAGAAGGGAGCCTTGAATGCGAGGGTGGAGGAGGATTCGGGACCTGATTTCACATGGGCTGCGAGTTCCCCGACGCTGGTTGGGCCACCCGGATCTCCGATCGCTGAATCGAAGAGCCGATCGATCCAGGCGAGACGTCGAGAAACTACTGCAGCGGCTTCATCCAGGAGTGGGTTGCGAAGTCGTCTCGAGCCCCGGGACCAGCCACTTTGAGGCGGGTTGTTACTCTCAAAATGGTGAGGATGGGGTCTTGCTCCACATCCTGTCCACTGCCGGGGTCGACCAGCGAAGAATCGTCGAGATCGGTTGTGGTGCAGCGGTCGAATGCAATTCTTCTGCATTGCTGTGCGGTTTTGGTTGGAGCGGTGTTCTGTTCGATCGAGACCCTCACCAGGTGAAGAGTGCTCGGCGGTTTTTTGAGGAGCAAGGAATCTCCAACCGAGTAGAGGTGCTGGAGGTCGAGGTTCAGCCTGACGCGATCGATGCCCTGCTGGCAGATCGATCGGAGCCTGATGTTCTTTCCATCGATGTCGACGGTTATGACTTCTGGATCTGGAAACATCTCACTGTGTTCCGGCCACGGGTCGTGGTGATCGAGGTCAATGCTTCCTTCGGGCCATCGGCATCCTGCACGGTTCCTTGGTCTTCTGGGAGTTCTCATCATGATGCTTATCGTCATCATGTCCGTGGCTGGCATCACGGTGCCAGCTTGGTGGCGATGGAGGCACTGGGGAGAAGCAAGGGCTATCGGTTGGTTGCGGTCGAGTCGACCGGCACCAATGCTTTCTTCTTGCGAGAAGACCTGGCGGTCGGAGAACTTCAGCCGCTGGACCCTGGACGGGCCTGGAGGCCTCATCAGGTGAGGAGTCGGCGGCATTCTCCAGATCGCCAAGCGATGCAGCTGCAGTCGCTTCCATCGGTGATCGTTGCGCCGGATGGATTCCCTGCGAGTTGACTGCTGAATCCGCTGGTGGCGGCTCGATTCAGAGTCGATGATATCGGTCAAATCAGCGATCAGGGAGGTGTGAGATGGATGGGTTCCAGTCGAAGTTGGTGCATGGTGGGGAGCCGGAGGAGCGGGTCGGTGGAGCCATCATTCCACCGATCTACCAGAGTGCGACCTTCGAGCAGGTACCAGGTTCTGGATATCATGACGGGCGATACATCCGCCTCTCCAATACTCCGTCTCATGACCTCCTCCACGACAAGTTATCACTGATCTGCGGTACCGAGGCTGCGCTGGTGGCATCCAGCGGTATGGCGGCGATCACCTCGACACTGCTGGCATTGCTCGGTTCAGGAGACACGGTGGTGGCGCAGGATCTGCTCTACGGTGGGACCGAGAGTTTTCTCGATGGCGAGGTGCAAAGATGGGGAATCGAGGTGCAACGCATCGATGCCTGTGATGTATCCAGCTGGGGAACACCGCCTCCGTCCGCTCGTGTGCTCTATTGCGAGGCGATCTCCAATCCGACCTGTCGGATCGGGGATCTCCGAGCACTGGCCAGCTGGGCTCGTGACCACGGAATGATCTCGGTGATCGATGCGACCTTTGCCACGCCCGCTCTGATGCGACCCGTGGATCTGGGTTTCGATCTGGAGGTCCATTCGGCGACCAAGGCGATGAACGGTCACGGCGACATCGCTGCTGGGGTGATCACCGGTCGAAAAGCGTTGGTCCAGCAGGTCAAGCATTGTCTCGACCACCTGGGCGGGCACCTCGATGCCAACGCCTGCTTTCTGCTGCACCGGGGAATCCGCACCCTTGGCCTGAGAGTCGAGCGCCAGTGTCAGAACGCCTACGCGGTGGCGAGTTTTCTAGAGGGGCATCCGGCGGTCTCGGTGACGCACTATCCGGCGCTAGAAAGTCATCCGGATCATGCGCGCTGTCAGGAGTGGTTCGGTGGCAAGGGAGGTGGGGTGCTCTCCTTCGATGTGCGGGCAGGGGTCGAAGAGGCGGAGCGGATCGCCACCTCGATGGAACTGATGGCGACCGCTCCCAGTCTTGGTGGTGTTGAGACTCTCATCATACGACCGGCCAGTTCCTCTCATGCAGCGGTCGATCCTGCCGTGAGACTACAGATGGGGGTGCCCGACTCGCTGATCAGGATCGCCTGCGGGGTCGAGGATCCCGATGATCTGGTGGCAGATCTTGCCCGGGTGATGGGAAATCGCCGATGATGAAGATCGGGTTGGTGACTTGTCTCGAGATTCCCGAGCCCGACCCAGATGAAGAGATTCAGTTGGAGGCGATCCGCCAGGCCGGGGCAGATGCGAGTCTGGTTCCATGGGACGATTCTCGGATCGATCTCTCCCGCTTTGATCGACTGATCCTCCGTTCCTGCTGGGATTATCCGTGGAGGGAGTCCGAGTTCCGGGAGTGGTTGGCGGCTGCCGACGGTCAGACTCAATTGTTCAATCCTCTGGCCGTGGTGAAGTGGAACCTTCACAAGGGCTATCTGCTCGATCTGGCGAGAGCCGGGGTTCCGGTGGTTCCCACCCGTATACTGCCCGCGGGGCAAGGATCCACCGCACTGGATCCGATCCTGGACGAGGAACAGTGGTGCTCCGACCTGTGGCCGCAGATCGTCATCAAGCCGGCGGTCTCTGCAGGAAGTTGGCTCACCGCTCGATTTAGCTCGGCTGAACTGGCCGCCGCCAGGACGTTCATCGAACAGCATGGGGTCGACCGCGACCTGCTGGTTCAGCCTTACATCCGATCGGTCGAGAGTGGTGGAGAGCGCGCCAATGTCTTCATTGCCGGGCAATGGAGCCATTGCGTCGCGAAGTCACCGCGCTTCAGTGGGTCCGATGAGCAGGTCGGAATCGCCCAGCCGGTGCTGGCCGAAGATCTCGAATTGGGGGAGATGGCGATCGCCTGCAGCCCGGGGAAGATCCTCTACGGAAGGGTCGATACTGTTCGCAATGACCAGGGAAAGCCGATGGTCGCAGAACTGGAACTGATCGAGCCGACCTTGTTCCTCAAGGAGAATCCCGCTGCACGAGCACTCTTTGGCGCCGCCTGCGTCGACTCCGCCTGATCGGCAAGTTGTCCACAACGTGTCGGCTAGTTTTCCACACTGCCTTGCATTTTTAACCTCGAATCCGGTAGTGTGCCGTCACGGCGCTCATGGGAGCTTGGGTTGACCAGGCTGAGCGTCGTGGGGAATAACCAGGGGGGAACGGCTATGGGGAAATCCAATTTCAGGATCGCTTCGATCATTTGCGCCTTGTTACTGGTGTGCGGGAGCGTCTTTGCTCAGCCAGGGAGTATCGTTACGCAGACCAAGAACAATGCTCTGATCGATGCTTCTAAGGTGAATGAACTCGGTGTGGTGAACAAGACTTCGGCCAATCAGGTGCTTAACAACCTGGTGGGAACCTGGAAGTTCGAGTACTCGCTGAGTGAGGATCTGGGCGGATATGCCGCGGGAACTCCGGTGATTGCGACCGTCACTTATCGGAGAGACTTCTCCACCGGAGGACTGTTTGGATTCGCCGAGACGTTGACCCTCAGCGGTGCGTCGGTCAGTAATGGGACCTACTTCATCAACTGGAATGACACCACCAGCATGCTCGAATCGCACGGTCGATTTGTCGCAGGTGAAGTGGTGGCGATCTTCGATGAATACCTCGACGCGATCAAAGGGGATACCTACTGCTGGATCGGTCAGCGCACCCAGGATGGAGTGGCCTCGCCGAATGTGTTGATCGAGCGGTGCATTCGCAATAACTCCTTCAATGTGGTCGTCAATGAACTCTCCGCCTCCGGCAACCCGCTGGCTCAGGTCTGGAATGTCTCAGGCGTGCGAGTCAACATGCTGAAGGAATGCTTGGGACCGTTCGTCACCCTTGCGAGTGAATGGCAATCCGAGAGTTACACGGATATTGGAGATAGAATTCGGATCGAGCACAACGGTTACTGGGCTGCGGATGAAGCTTGTCTCGTGGTCGAGGTCAAGAAGTTCACCAACGATACGATCTCCGATAACACCATCCAGACCTTCTACTACGATACCGAGATGCACCGCATTGCTTTCACTGAAGTGGGAGCCAATGGCTTGGTCTGTACCGGTTACATTTCGCCCACCACGGAGCGAAATGGGACTCCCTGCCAGTTGAGAGTGTTGGATTCAGCCTTTGGCAATGGCGCCAAGGTCAGCACTATCAACAAGATGTTCCTCGTCGATTCGAAGACGATCAAGATCGACTTCGAGTGGGCCTGGTGGGAGGGAAGCGACATCACCTCCGAAAACGATGTCGTTGATTTCGAGCAGAGGTTCGTGCTCAAGCGAGTACCCGCCTCGAATCGTGCCATCCCTCGGCCGGCTTCCTTCTAGGAGTCGACCGTTACTCAACTGCGGCGGGGAAGTTTCTTCCCCGCCGCAGTTGCTCTATATTGATATTCTTGGACCTCGAGTGGGGTCATTTCGATCCGTCGCGGATGAAGTTCATCGATTCGACCAGATCA
>CAVOEM010000024.1:0-20167 GCA_963694575.1 Planctomycetes bacterium UBA1146
ACGCTCAGGGTGAGATCGATGTGCGAGCCGCAGCTTACAACGCATTTTCGCTACCACTGGGTTCTTCCGTCTCGCCCTTCGAGATCAGTAACCGTGGTGGATTTGCCCTGCAGTACAACGTACTCGATTCCTACGCACTCGAGGCCATCCTCGAGGCGAATCAGAAGTCGCAGCAGTTCAGGCGGCTGAATGCACCACGGGTAACTGCGTTCAATACCCAGATCTCCCACTCTCTTGTGGTGGATCAGAGTGCCTACATCGCGGACGCAGAAGTGAATCAGACCGGAGTGGTTCCGGTGATCAATCCCGTCATCGAAATCCTCAATGCGGGTTCCATCCTGCAGGTTCGTCCGACCGTCAGTCATGACCGGAAGTACGTCATCCTGGAGATCGAGCCGACGCTAGCGGTGCAACTGCCATCTCGTTTCAAGGTGTTGACCCTGGGGCTGACCAATTTGAGGGTCGAGTTCCCGGTGTTGTCGGTCACCAATATCAAGACCACCGTGACGATACCGGACGGTGGAACCGTGCTGGTCGGTGGCCTCAAACGAACCGTGACGCAGGATGCACAGGTCGGGATCCCGAGTATTTCGAGATTGCCCTTCCTCGATTTCCTGTTGGGTCGAAAGGGTCAGGCGCGGATGCAATCCAACCTGTTCGTACTCATCAGTTCGAAAATCACGGTGATCCGTGATGAAGAGACCAATAAGTTTAACTGAGCCAACTGAGTGACAAATTGCACGACAGAGATGTTGATGCCCGCGACGGGGAGGCGGGAGTGGAGTTGAAGGAATCATGTAACCGAACAGGGCATTGCCGCCTTCGAGGCATTGCACTGCTTTGTGTTTCGATCGGAATGTCGCTACTGGCGACGTCCTTGGTCGGTGCACAGAGTCTCGGGCGTGGTGACCTCACCTCTGAAGAGCGATTGCTGCTTCGCGAATTACTCCTCTCCTACAACAGCCCTGATCTGGCGCGGATCTGGATCGATTCTCGCAAGAAAACAGCCAATTCCTCTGCTCGAGCGAGCCTCGATTACTTCCTCGCCGATGCGACTCGAGTCGAGGGCGATATCGATGGCTACGAAACTGCCATTCGATCGTTGGCCAAGAAGTATCCCAATCATATGCGATCGAAGGGGGCCAAGTTGGAAGCCGTACTGGCTGCCATGATGCGCCTCAGTGATGCCAATACCGAGGCGGTGTTCGCCACCAGCCCTGCGGATCGACAGAGTTTCATCGAGAAACGCGATCGTCTCTGGGAGGACGAGGTCCGACGGATTCTGAAGGATAATATTCGCATCCAGAACTCGGATGTGGATTCGATCCAGGCCAAGGTGATTGCCGAGAAAGACTCCGAGAGGAAGCGAACTCTGGCACAAAACCTGGCGGAGAAGGTGCAGATTCGAGATCTCTGGGAGTTCCAGGAACTGTCGGCGATCCAGGTGTACTGCGGATTGTTGCCGGACGAATCTGCGGCCAAGTCGGCATTGTTCGACGAACTGGCACTTCTCTCCAAGCAATTTGTCGATCTACGATACGATAACTTTGCCCGACGCTATCGTGCCCAGTTGATCTACGGCAAGGCACTGGCGGCTTCAGGGCACCCGCAGGAAGCCGCCGCTGAACTGGAACTGCTGGTCGATATTGAGCCGAGTGGAAACCCTCCCTATGACCCTGAAGTGGTCCGGTTCATTCGTAGCATGAGAGTCGAATCCCTTGCGGGATCGCTGGCTGCATACAACCGAGCTTCGATGGCCACTGAAGCACTCGATCTACTCGAGTACCTCTACGAGGAAGTGGACCCCAATTTCCCATACCGCAGTACTCCAGAAGATCCAGAAATCGCTCCTCTGGTGGCGCTGCTGGATGTCGAGGAGGCGATCTCGCGAATCGCCGGAGGAGACCGAAGCACTGGACTCTCCTTGATGGCGCAACTGATCCAGAGTTACGACACGGCGGCCAACTGGAAGGCCGATCCTTCCTCCACTCGTGAAACGCTCGATCGTCTGGCTCGCGGAATCAGTCGTCTGCTCGAGATGAATGTCGGGAATTTGACACCCGAACTGTATGTTCGTGCCGCTGCAGGGTTTCGTGACCGGAGTCAACCGGTGAAGGCGGCAGAAGCCGCCAAGATGGCTCTCGGCTGTCGCAATGACGACAAGATCTCTCGGCAATGGAAGGCGAAAGCCCTCTACGAGATTGGCGAGTCCTGTGATGCCCTGGGCCGTGTCGAGGAAGCGGCCATCGCCTACCAGGCTCTGGTCGAGCAATTCCCCGAGAGCGATATCGTGGCGATGGCCAGCCAGAACTTCTTTGCCATCGTTGGGGATCTGGGAAGTGACCGCGGTGGTGCTTGGGCTGAACTGATTCCGATCGCCGAGAAACTATTTGCGGACAACTCGCAGGGCCTCGGTAGCGAGCAGTTAAAGCTACAGCAAGCCAGCGAGGCTGAGGACCGAGGAGAATACAGCAAGGCACGTGACATGTTCCGTCGAATCGCCTCGAAGTATGACGATGGAGCGGGAGAAATGACGGTGCCGTTTTTCTATCGGGCTCGAGCGGGGGGAGCACGTTGCCTCTTCCGATTGAGTACCGATGTGGAGCAGGGAACTCGCGATGCCGCCGCTGAAATACGAGCACTGCTGGCGACTGCTCGTAGCGATCGCAATGTCTCTGGAGAATCATCTCTTCGCTATGAATTGGGTCGAATCTACTGGAGTGATCGGGGCAAGGACCCCTCTTCCGCCATCGAGGCGCTCAAGCCAGTGCTCGAGGAGTTGTCGGGAAGCAGTGTTTATCGTGAGGGAGCGATCTTGCTCTTGCACGAGATCTTCTGTGCCGAAGGGCAACTGGCCGAGGCCGAGAAGAGCCTGGCCGAGATCCGCAAGAACTGGTCTACAGAGCACTCTCTGGTGGCAGGAACCTACTACCTCATCGAGGCTTGCAAGGTTTCGTCCACAGCGGTGAACTCTCGTCGTGCGGGAGAACTGGTGCTGGAGTGGATCGAACTGCCCGGTTCCCAGTTCGACAAGGCATCGCCAGCAGTGAAACTGGGTCTGGCCTCAATCCTGATCGATGCAAAGTTTTCCGACGAAGCGGCATCGATGCTGGCAGAGGCTCAGCAAGTTGCGAAGGGTGCCGGAGATCCCGTGCTCGATATCGGCGTGTCCTACTTCCTCGCCAAGGCAGCCAACGCTGCCGGAAAGCATCGGGACGCCCTCGCGAGTCTCGATGATCTCATCGACAAGTATTCGGATGACACCTACAACGGCGCCTATCCAGATGCTCCATTTGTACTGGTTCAACGAGCATCTGCGAATCGTGGTCTGTATGAAGCAGATCTCGATGGCAGTCGCCTCGAGATGATGTCGGATGATCTTCGATCGGCACTGGCGATCCTCGATCAAAGGAGACAATCGTTGCTCTTTGGAGGTGGAATTCCACCACTATTTGAGCGCGATTACTGGTCCACCTGGCTTCAGTACCTGGAAGTATTGAAGGCCAGAAAACAGTGTGAGAAGGTGATAGGACTGATCGGCAGTCGCAGATTGAAGGCTGGTGGCGGAACTTCAGCGTTCGCTCCCGAGAGTCTTCAGCCACGATTCGATCAACTGGAAAAAGAATGCCAGTGACGATGAAAGACGAATTGATGAGATTAGCAAATAGTCCCCTCCAGACGGCTCATACCGTTCGAGGGTGGAATCGCTGGGTACTGGCCATACTGGCCATACTGGCCAGTGGACTGGTGGGCCACTCTTCTCTCCGTGCCGATGAGATCATCGTCACCGGCGGCAGGAACTACGAGGGGGTCACCATCTCGACCGCCACCTGGGAACAGGTCGAGTACCGGTTACCCGGGGTCAGTACTGCCCAGAAGCTCTCCTCCGATAAGGTGCTGGAACTTCGCTTCTCCGGGGAGCCTGCAAATCTCTCGCGGGGGCGTGGTGCGCTCGAGCAAGGGGACCTGGAGGGAGCGGTGAGCGCTCTGACGTCCGCCTGCAGTCAAGGTGCCGACCGTCATCGGTCCAACGCCAGCTACCTTCTGGCAGAGGCGCTGCTTCGTCTGGGGCAGCAAGACGCCTCGAAGTTGACCGCTGCGATTAGTGCTTTCGATGCCTTCATCGAAGCGTACGAGCCGAAAAAGGACTTCTATGTCCCTTACGCCCGGATGGGCCTGTCGACCGCCTACAAGAGTTCCGGGAAATGGGCCGATGCCTTGCAGGCGCTCCAGCCACTAGCCCAGGGAAACCTGGGCAAAAAGTGGGTCCTGGGAGGGACCCTGGGCAAGGCAGAGGTGTTGCTCGCCCAGGAAAAATGGACAGAAGCTCGAGAACTGTTCTCCTCGGTCGCCAACGATTCCCAGGCAGGGGCTTCGATCGGCACCGTTGCGTGGCTAGGATATGCCAGTTGCCAACTGGGACAGAAACAATGGTCTTCAGCGACCGATACTGTTCGCCAAAAGGTACTGGAAAATCGTGATCGAAATTCCACTGCAACGACCGCTTCCAGAGCGAGGGCATGGTTGATCTGGGGAAGAGCCAGTCAGAGCCAGGCGGGTGGGGATCGAACTCAGTTGCAATGGGCACTGATTCGCTACTTCAGGGCCGCGGTGATCGCCACCACTGGCAATGGTGACATCCTCGCTGAATCGTTGTTTCGGGCCAAGAGTGCTGCCAAGGAACTGGGATTGAACGATAGAGTTGAAGAATTAACCCAGAGGTTACAAAAGTTGGTCCCAAACTCTGTTTGGAATCAATAGATTAATTGTTGATTCAGTTTTCCCGGTAATTCCGGGACTGTTGAGAGGAATCAAGACGATGAAGAAGTTGAGTACCACCTGCGGAAGAACTGCAGTGCTGGCTCTACTGTTGATCACACTCGGCGTCGCATTCACGGATGAAGTACATGCTCAGGCTGCTGCTCCGACGACAGTGTCGGTGCTGGACAACATCAAGGCTGCCGGGGCAGTGGGAGTGATCCTGATCTTACTCTCGATTGTGGGAGTGACCTTGATCATCATGAATGCCATCCAGATGCGCCGTGATGTTCTGGTACCCCCGGAACTGGTCGGTCATGTGGAAGGGCTGTTCGAAACTGGCGACTTTGAATCTGCTCTCGATGCGTGTGAGCAGCAACCCAGCTACTTTTCCAGTGTGCTGGCCGCAGGTTTGCCCAAAATCGACCGCCCCTATGACGAGATTCAGGATGCGATGGAGGAAGCCGGTGAAGTGGAGTCTGCGGATCTCCACCGAAAGATCAGTTACATCTCCTTGATCGCGGCCATTTCTCCGATGCTCGGACTACTGGGTACCGTGATCGGGATGGTGACCGCGTTCAACGTCATCGCCATGAGCAAGACTTCGCCGAAACCGAAAGACCTGGCACAGGGGATTTCACAAGCGCTGATGACGACAATGATGGGTCTCATCGTGGCGATTCCAATGACCGTCGCTTACTTCATCTTCAAGACCAAAATTGAAGCTGCCGCAGTTGAAGTGAGTAGTGTGGCTACAGAATTGATGGAACAGTTCGACGATCACCAGGTGAAGTGAATAGATTGCTGGAGAAGTAGAGATGGCATCGAAGCGAGCTAAAAAAATTGACTACGGTGTGGATATGGACATGACCCCGATGATCGACATCGTGTTCCTGCTCATCGTTTTCTTCATGGTGGTGACCGAGTTGTCGGTCCAGCAGGCAGTTGTCATCTTGCCGGTTGCGAATGAAGCGAAGGTGGAAGAGCCTCAGCCAGATCAGGTGATTTTGGTGGTGAACGTATCGTTCAACAAGGAAAACAAGCAGATCATTCAGTTGATGAATGGATCGCCGTTGACTCCGAAAGAACTGGAGGTCGCTCTCAAAGGGGAAGTGGCCGCACATGGAAAATTTGAAGACAACCCGAATAATCCAGAAGTCAAACTCTCCACATTGCATGTGACGATTCGCTGTGATCAGGGTGCCGATGCGGGAAACATACACAGTATCTTTGCCGCATGTCAAAAAGCGAGGATCTATCAGGTCAGTTGCTCTGCGATCAACGAGAGACTGGAAGATCCTTACGCAGATCAGCCTTGATGGCTGAGATGAAAACACTGGTAAGTGAGATGAGAATGGAAAGGAGATACGATGGCCCGGCGTAGAAAAGCAAAAGGCGATCCCGGAGAAGTGGAAACCGATATGACTTCGATGATCGACGTCGTATTTCTCCTGTTGATTTTCTTCATGTTGGCGACCAAATTCAAGATGCCTGAGGGTACCTTGAGGTCCTATTTGCCGAAAAATCGTGGCGAATCGAATAGCCGTCCGATCCTGTCCGAGACCTGCAGGATCACCCTGATGAATCAGGGGGGACAGGTCATCGCCTGGGCCGATCAGTCCCAGGTACCGCTAAATGACCAGTTGGAATCGGATTACGAGCAATTTACTGGAGTCGCCGGTCCCAATCTCAACTTCATCGAGGATTACATCAGCGGCATGAAATCGAGATACGTTCCCCTCGATGGCAACGGCTCCTTGCCAGTGGTCATCGACTTTGCCAAGGAAGTACCGTACAAGTATGTCATCGATGTTTTGAACATCTGTGCCAGACAAGAAATCGTGAACATCGCCTTCGCCCAGCCGGAAGTTCCGCTGGAGTGAAGAATTTGAGTCGGAACGAAAACGGTTGTTTTCGTTCCGTACTGTAATTTGATCGCTAAATGTCGAGCTCGTCTGTTTCTTCACCAAGAAGGTGCTGGCGAAAAAAGAAAGGGTGCTCTCGTGAACGAGACCCAAGCTTCAAGTCCACGTGTTTCAAATCCACGTGCGTTTACAAATTTCGCAGTGGTTCTATGCGGACTCCTGTCTGCCGGAATCCTCGTCACCTCGCTATCTGGGTGCATCGGAAACTCGGACGGGATCCGAGCGACTGCACCGACCGAGGTTGCGCTGGAGCCACCTCGAGCGGTTGCCGACGACTCCCAACAGGATCTCTTTTCTCGCACATCTCCAGCGAGCCAGGACGCCGATGATTCGGTGAAAAAGATCGCTGACGATATCTCTCTTGAGGTACAGGAGCGGCGCAGAACTGCCCAGTGGTTGGTGAGCCAGGCAGATCGTTTCTTTGCAGAAGCGGACTACTCTGCTGCGGAGCGAGCCTACCGTAGAGCTCTGAATAGCGATCCGAGCCTGCAGGAAGCCAAGAAGAATCTGGCACGCTGCCTGATGTTCCTTGGCCGTCGTGATGGTGAGATCCTCACGGTACTTCAGCAGTTTGGTGAAGAGGTCAAGGTTCTCGAGCAGCAGCGTCTCAGCGAAGCGACTCGCTTCCTGGCAGAAGGAAAAACTGCGCTGGAGGAGAATCGGATTGAAAAAGCTCTCGATCTGCTGCAGCGAGCCAGAGAACGACTGATCTGGTTCGAGTACGGAGTCGATGTCTCGGACATGCAGGAGGAAGCACAATCCCTCTATGATCGGGCCAGAAACCTCAAGATCAGCAGCGAAGAAACCAATCGCCGTGATCGTGAAGAGTTTGCCATTCGCGAGGCGGAGCGTCTGACCACGGAGGCGGAGAAACGTCGCATCGAGCGGATTTCTACCCTGATGGACCGGATCGAGGATGCGATGGTTCGTGAGGACTTCCGCGAGGCCTCGCAACTGTGCAAGACGATTCTTCAGATTGACCCTCAGAATGGGGCTGCCAGGCGACTGCAGGAGCGAGCGCAGGAGTACATGGCCTCTCATCGATATGTCAATTACCTCTCCCGTAACAAGGAGCAGGAGACACGCGTTTGGGAAGACCTCGAGCGGTCGGCGATCCCTTACGAAGATCCGTTCCGCTTTCCCGATTCACGTGATTTCTGGCAAGGCGAAGTGCAGCAGCGGCTGAGCGGGCTTTCCTCCAATAACCTCGAGGAATCACCGGAGATCCGCAAGATTCGTAGAACACTGGCTTCCGGATCGACCTCTTTCGATTTCCCCGACGCCAACCTCGCAGAGGTGGTGGATTTCCTTCGTAGTGTGAGTGATCTCAACATTCAGATCGATAACGAGATCGAGGGCGCCGATGTGCCGGTGAATCTTTCTCTTGAAGGAGTGAAACTGGGGGAGGCGCTGGACCTCATCATGAAGTCGACCGGAAAGGCGTACACCTTCCGTGAAAACATTCTGTTCATCACGGAACCGGAAAACGCTTTCGGTAACCTCATTTTCGAGATTTACAACGTCACCGATATCCTCAACAAGATTCGTGATTTCCCGGGTCCTTCGATTCGGGTCACCAGTAACGATGATGGAGAAGAAGGAGGGGGTAGTAGCCCCTTCGATTTCGGCGGATTCGACGAGGAAGAAGATGCTGAACTGACTCCGGATGATCTTGTGGAACTGATCCAGGAATCGACCGGTGGAACAGATATCTGGGATGAGTCCGGTTCGACCATCAGCGGTCATAAGGGACAGATCCTCGTCACAGCCACCAGGGAATTGCATCTGTCCATCTTGGATTTCCTTGAAAACCTGCGGGCCAACAGTGACGTCTTTGTCGTGGTCGAGGCGCGCTTTATCGACATGGTTGAGGACTTCCTGGAGGATATCGGAGTCGATTCTCGCAACCTCGGGCAGCCTCCCGGACAGGGTTTTGGTACTGCATACGGCAACCTGAATGCTTCTGGAACCGGTGGCTCAGACATCGGATTCAACAATCTTGGGGATCCCACCGATCCTGCGCTGATCATGGGGCAGGACCGAACTGCTGGGCGAATGCAGCACATCCTCGACGGATTTGTCGGAGCCGCCCGTGGAAATCGACTCAATGCCACCTTGCGTGGATTGTCGATGCAGGTGACCTGGCTCGATCCGTTCCAGATCAACGCCATCATCCGTGCGAGTCAGGAACAGCGTGCGGCACGAATCGTTACCGCACCCCAGGTGACCGCTTCCAACGGTCAGCGGGTACACGTTTCGGTGATCACTCAACGTTCCTACGTTCAGGACTATGAGCTGGTTTCCGGAGGTACTGGACTGGTGGTTTCCGAGGTGGCTGACCCGGTGATCGATACCTTCCAGGACGGGGTGGTGCTGGACGTCCGACCGGTGATCTCTGCCGATCGCCGTTACATCACCGTCGATGTGCGTCCGACTTTGGCCAGCCTCATCAATGGTGTGATCTCTACGGTGACCATCAGTCTTGGAACCCTCAACAATGCAGCAAGCCTGGTGGAAATCGATCTCCCGGAAATCTCGCTGCAGCAGGCGTTCACATCGGTGACTGTCCCCGACGGTGGATCTGTATTGCTGGGCGGATTCCGAAGCCTCAATCAGATGAGCCACAAGTCACAAGTGCCGATTCTGGGTAACATTCCGCTCCTCAAGAATCTGTTCCGGAGGAAGGCTTACTTGAACGAGAAGAGAAGTCTCTACATCCTCATCACTGCCAAGATTATTGACCTGCGCGCTGAAGAACAGAAGCTCTACAACTGATTCGATCTAGAATCGTCGGATGAGCAGCCTGGAGTGGCTACTGGAGTCGGGGGTCGTATCCCAGGTGTTCGCCTGGATACGACCCCTGTTTCTTGTCAGGAAGGACACACCCAATGAGTGAAATCAGGGCAGTCTTTTTCGACATCGATGGCACTCTATTTTCCACCTCTGAATTTGCTTCACGAGCGCGTGAGGCGAGCGTGGATGCAATGGTCGGAGCAGGTCTCCCTGTTTCTCGGGAGGAATTGCTCGAAGAACTAGCAGAAGTTGTGCTGGAGTTTTCATCCAACTACGAAAAACACTTCGACAAGTTACTGTTGCGATTACCACGAAGAACTATGAAGGGACTGAACCCTGCAGTGATCACCGCTGCGGGTATCGTGGCCTATCACGATACAAAGACCCGCTTACTGGAACCATTCGTCGATGCGGTGGAAGTACTTCGTCGGTTGCGGCAGACCGAACTGTTACTGGGAATCATCACCGAGGGACTCGAGATCAAACAGGCCGAGAAGTTGGTTCGATTACGTTTGCTCGAATTCTTCCACCAGAAATCGATCTTCATCTCTCATCAGGTCGGGATTTCTAAACCCAATCCAAAATTGTATCAACGTGCCTGCATCGATCTCAATTTGCGACCCTCGGAGTGCGTCTATGTCGGAGACAATCCGCTGATGGACGTCGATCCCGCCAACGAGATTGGTATGATCACGGTTCAGGTTCAGCGTGAAGACCGATTCCGAAATATCGTCGGACAATCTTCGCCCGATCACATCATTCAAAACTTCTGGGATCTTGCCGAGGTGCTGCGTGAATGCGGTGTCGAGGTTCCGGAGGTACTTTAGATGTCTCTCGTCCCCAATCTATCGATGGTGGTTCCGATTCGTGACGAGAGGGCCGGAGTGGTCGATCTGATCACTCAGTTGGTTCCTGCTCTGGAAGACTCGAGAATTGAATCCTTTGAAGTGATCCTGGTGGACGATGGTTCTCGTGATGGCACCGGTGAAATATTGGAGCAACTGTGCGAGGCGGACCATCGATTGCATTGTGTGCGCCTTCGCCGACCCTTCGGCAAGGGGGATGCTCTGGGCGCCGGATTCGATCAAGCTCGTGGAAAATTGATCGCCACCATCGATGCCGATCTTCAGGAGTCACCTGAGGAATTGGATCGGCTTCTCAGTGTGCTGGAGCAAGGAGCCGATATGGTCATCGGCTGGCGTCACCAGCGTAGAGATGGTCTCGCCAAAAGAATCTCCTCCTTCCTCTACAACAGGGCGGTCCGTCTGGTGGGAGGACCGCCTCTTCATGACGGCAACTGCGGATTCAAACTGATGCGTAAGGAACTGGCTCGCGAATTGCCCCTCTCCGGCGGGCGATTCCGTTTCATGCAATTGGTGGCCAATCACTGGGGGTATCGGGTGCGGGAAGTTCAGGTGTCGCATCGAAAGCGGCAGACCGGGAATTCCCACTTCGGTCCGATGAGAGCTTTTTCTGCAGCGTTGGATCTGGTGGTGGTTTTGGCGCTGCTGAAGGGGCATTCTCGTCCTGGGATCTTGTTCCTCAAATGGGGACTGGTCTCGACCATTCCCGGGAGCGTGATTCTGGCCTTCATCGCCTACCTGAGAATCTTCGAAGGATCGATCCAGCATCGATTCCCGCTGCTGGCGCTGGGAGCGATGCTGGTTCTGGCGGGACTCCAACTGTTGCTCGCTGGAGTAATGGCGGAATGGATGGGTGCGAAGGAGCGTAGTCGGCCCGCCTACCGAGTCGACAAATCCAGGCATGAAACACGGGAGCATCAGCAGTGATTCGATTGCCCTCTCTGCGGGTTCTCACTGCTTCCTGGCCTGGGATTCGTGAGCCGTCGCGGGCACGGTTCATCCGTGATTTGCACCTTGAACTGGCGGCCGACTTCGAAACCGAGGTGGTGGCCCCTCGAATCCACGATGAAGATCCTCTGGAACAGATCGATGGGCCACTGAAGGTGCGTAGATTTCGCTATCGTTCTGAAGGCAAATCTCCGAGGCAAGGAGAGATGAATCTGCTGGCGAAAGTCTCCTGGGTGCGAGGCATGCAGGGTGCCGCTGGTTGTTGGAAACCGTTGACCCAACCATCGGTGATTCTGACCCACTGGGCGGTGCCCGCCGCTGCGGTGGCCCGTCGTAATGCTCGACGGCTACGCTGTCCATACGTCGTCTGGTGTCATGGCTCCGATATCCATCGATACGGCCGTACCGCACTGGGTAAGGCCCTGCTGAAACTGGGTTTGTCTGCCGCGGATCGGATCCTGGCTGCCAGCGATGAGATGGCGAAGGAACTTCATGACCGCCACCGCCTCACTGGTGTTCAGGTGCTTCCCGTGGGCATCGATCCCGAGTTCATTGAAGCACCCCAGTCAGCGGTTCCTGCGTATCCCATTCGCTTGCTCTGGGTTGGAGAGCGGATCGCATCGAAGGGCTATCTGCGGGTACTGGAAGCGGTTCGAGAAGCGGTCCAGCGAGGTGCTTCTCTGTCGCTCGAGGTGATCGGCGAGGGACCTCTCGAGCGTCTGGATGATGCCCAGTGGATGGATGTGCGTGGGAATCAGTCGATTCCCGAGGTGAGAGCGGCAATGGATCGAAGTCATCTCCTGTTACTCCCCAGTGACTCCGAGGGAACACCGCTGGTGATTCAGGAAGCGATCGCGCGGAACTTGCCGGTGGCCGCGACTCCTGTGGGAGGGATCCCTGCCCTGTACTCTGGCAGTGATGGTTGGTTTGCCCTGCAGGGAGATCGAGATGAGGAAATCCGTGAGTCTCTCGCCAGTTTACTGGTTCAACTCGCCGCGGATCCTCAATCTCTGGTGAGAGCGAGGCAGCAGCTTGAGAAGCAGGACAAGGATCGGTTCTCCCGTCGCCGCTGCGGAGATTCGATCAAGGCAGTTCTTTCGGAGGTGTTGCGATGAGCCATCGTCTTCGATGTGGAATTGTCATTCTCGCATGCATCGCGTCGGTACTGGTTTACTGGCCTGTCCTTGACGGGGAGTGGGTCTTCGATGATGTCCGATTGGTCGAGAAGAATGACTGGCTGTGGAGATCCTTCGATGGAGTTTCAGCAGAGTTAAGTCAGTGGTGGACAGTGGTCTCTGAACCCGATCCCTCGACGGATCAAGTGCGCGTCGGCTTTCGACCTTTACGCTTTTTCTCCTATCGCCTCGATGCCTTGGTTTCGATGAAACTGGGTCTCGATCGGGATCAAGCTTACGTGATATTCCACCTGCATAATCTCCTCCTGCATGGTTTGTGTGCGGCCCTGCTCTACTTGCTGGCGTTTCGAATCCACCCTCCAGGGGGGCACTTCACATCCTTTGCGGTGGCGATGGCGTTTCTGGTGCATCCAGTTCAAACCGAAGCCGTGGCATGGATCTCGGGTCGAAGAGATGTACTGTTCACAGCGGCTTACCTGGGAGCCTTGTTGCTGGCTCTGAGCGGGGGGACCAAGCCCGGTTGGGGCCGCGTGCTGCTTGTGGCGCTACTGGGGGGGCTTTCGATGGCCGCCAAGGAGATGGCCGCCACCTTGCCACTGGTGCTCCTGGCGCTGACCTGGATCGATCCTCGGGGACCATCCGACCGGGAACAGTGGCGCGACTGGAGCCGTATGTGGATTCCCGTGACGCTGGTCATCCTGGCGATGTCGATCCGTATCCTGTCGATTCAGGATCCCGGTGCCGGGGCCAGCTACTGGGGAGGGTCTCCGCTGGCGACAGTGATGACCGCCGGGCGGGCGCTGATCAGCTACCTCGGCCTGTTTCTCTGGCCGGTCGGATTGTCGGTCGATTATTCACACGCAGCGTTTCCCGCCTCGACTGGCTGGCTCCAGCCCTGGACCACCCTGGCGAGCTGGTTACTGGTGGCTGGAACTTTGCTGTACTCATGGAGACGCTTTCGTCAGCGGGCTTATCTGGCCGCAATGGTGGTGCCTCTCTTCATCGTCTTGCTTTCCCCTGTCCTGCAGATCTTTCCTCACCCTGAGCGCTTTGCAGAGAGGTTCATCTACCTGCCGATGGTTGCGTTACTGATCCCGTGGGCTGCGATGCTCAACTTCTTCGAAGGACGGACCCCGGGTTCCAGGATCCCCATCTTGGTGGTACTGGGGATCTTGATGACCTTGATGACGCGGGATCGGCTGGTGGATTGGGAGGGCCCCTATCCCCTTTGGAGCAGTGCAGTGGCGGAGCAGCCCAACTGTGCACGCGCCTGGTTTGGACGGGGTGAAGCGGCCAGGAATCGCGGCTGGAAGTCGATGGCGGTGGGCGATCTTGGTCATACCATCGAGATCCTTACCAAGGGATCGCGGGATCGATTGCAGCAGGGGATGTATCTCCAGGCGTTGCAGATTCGAGCCGGATTACTGGCAGAGATCGGCGGAGATGGAAACTTGACCCTGGCGGATGAGCACCTCAACACCTTGCTTGCTGAAGAGGATACGGATGGGACCGCTGTTGCTCTCCAGCAAGCACCGCTGTACGAATCTCTCAAGGTCAAGGAGCGGCTGGGAGACTATCCTGGAGCCCGAGATGCAGCACTACAACTGGTGCTCCTTGACCGGGTACAGGACTCTGTACGTCTCGATGCCACCCTGTATTTGGCCGCGACCTCGGAATCTGAAACTCGCAGCCGTTACTTTGAAGAAGCGAGAGCACTGGCGGACCAGATCAGTGGAAGAGCCATCTCCCGTGTCGAGTATCAGGCGGGAATGATGGCGCTGGAGGAGAAGAACTTCGAAGAAGCATTGGCACGATTCGATGAGGCACTTCTTCATCTCGATGAAGAGGGGCGTCGAAGTAGTGCTCTGTACAGGAAAGCAGAGGCTTGGCTGGGACTCGGGAAATCGACCGAGGCGCGCCAACTGCTGACTCGATTGCTCGAAAGTGATCCGACACATCTTCCCTCGCATCTGTCACTTGGCGAACTTCTACTCTCCACCGATCAGATCGATGTCGCTCTGGAGCACTTCCGTACGGTGTTGAAGGTGGTGCCGGATAATCCTCAGGCGCTTCAGGGCATCCAGCAGGCGGCGATCCGCAAGAAGTTGAAGGATGGCACAGCCCCGGCTCAGGTGGATACGACTCGCATCACTGCGCTTTCGATGCTGGCAGATCGGATGCTCGGGAAGGGGCAGCCCGGTAAGGCTCGCGAAGCGCTGGTGGAGGCACAGAAACACGCCGAAGGCCCGGCCGAGAAGCAACGCCGAATCGATCTGATCTTGAGAGTGGCTCGGCTGGATGCCGGACAAAAGGACTGGCCGCTGGCTCTCGATGGTTACCGTGACCTCCTCGATCGAGTCGAGGTGGTGGGGCGAGGAGCCTTCATCCTCGAAGCGGCAGAGGTTTTCCGACAGGTAGAGGGCGCTGAAGCCGCACTGAAGATGCTGTTGGATCAGCAACAAGTGGGAGTGAAGGAACCGCGACTGTTCCGCCAGATCGGTGCGATGGCTCACCAGGCGGGTCACCTGTCAGAAGCGGCAAGGTGGTACCGTAAACACCTGCTCGAAAATGAAGACGAAGATCCGCTACTGCGCTCGCGAATCGAAGAGGCGCTGAGAGCGGTGGAGAAGAGCGATCGTCAGGATCAGCAATCCGAGGAGGGATCCCCTTGACCTCCAATCGACTACTCGCACTGGTGGGAACCTCGACCATGATGCTGGAGATCTTACTGGCCAGGCAACTGGGTAAGATTCTCGGCAGTGCTCTCGATGGGGTGGCACTGGCAGTGATGGTGGCCTTGGCCGGATTTGCCATCGGTCAGATCTTCTCCGCTTCGGTAAAGGAGCGCAGGTCGGTCCCTGCGACCTGGTGTCGAATCGCACTGCTCGGTTGTGTCGCCGCGGTGGTGTGGGTCGGTTACCTGTTGCCCATCTTCATCGAAGGTTTTGAACTGGTCTCGACCACGCTGGGTAAAGTCGTGGTTTCCTTGCCACTTCTCTGTGCTTCGATCCCCCTTGGAGCTGCGGTGACGACGGCATTTCGAACCCATTCATCGGAAGTGATCCAACGATCCTCCTCCGGCGTCGCAGCCATCGATCTGGGAAGTGCACTGGGAGCCATCTTGACTCCTGTGCTTCTGTTGCCGTTGCTGGGAGTCAACGGAACTCTGGTGATGAGCCTACTGCTCCTCGGATTGGCTTCGTTGCCTTCTGAACAAGTTGCGCCGACAGAGTCGGAGGTGATCCGGGAAGATCGTCGAGTGAGCAAGAGAGCCACTCTGATGGCGACCTGGGTCGGATGCATCTCGCTGGCGCTACAACTGGGTTGGGTACGAGTACTCGGTGAAGTGCTGGGTTCGAGTTTGCTGGTGTTCGGGATCTCGACTGGAGTCTCGTTGCTGGGCGCCGCAGCGGGAGCACTCTTGATGCCGGAACTGCGCAAGAAATTCGGTGAGGCTCGCTTCCTGAGAGTCGCTTGGTCTTCCTGGCTGATCTCTCAAGGGCTCTCATTGCTGCTGATTTCCTGGAGCCCATACTTCTATCTTGCCGCGATTCGATGGGTCGGGGAGAACCAGGGGGTCACCATGATGGTGATCAAGTCCTTGCTGTTGATGGGGATCCTCGGATTGCCCAGTTTCTGTTGCGGACTGATTCTCCCGTCCTTGATGGTCTCGCATGGGCAAGTGGGACGACTGGATCGCGGTGCCGGGTACCTGCAAGGGTTCAACCTGTTGGGATCGATGATCGGTGCCACCGTGGCTGCGTTCTGGATCATTCCTCAATATGGCCCCCTTTGGCTCTTCGGTGCCTGCGGATTCGCCACACTGGTGGGCGGGCTGCCGATGCTACGGTCCGGCCACGGCGGAGCCGCTTCTTCCTTCCTCTGTGGAGCGCTCCTGCTGGCGTCCGCATCTCAGTTCTGGGATGCGTCGTTACTCGGAGCGGGAGTCTTCCAGTGGTCTCGTTCGGAGATCATCGAGGGCACGGCGCTTCCTGCGTGGCAGAAACGGGAAATCCTGACCAGCGTTCAGGGTCGCCTCGGAACCGTGCAGATCGAAAGGGACTTTCCACAAAACACCAGTTACCTGAGAGTCGGTGGACGGATCGAGGGCAGCGTGGCCATCGATTCTACAATGCCTTCGATGGCGGATCTGCCGACCGAGGTACTGCTGGGACTGTTGCCGAGTTGGGTCGGTCCCGGGCAGGGAGACCTCTTCATCGTCGGGCTCGGTGGGGGCACTACCGTAGCCTCTGCTGTCTCCACCTGGACCGGAAAGATCGTCGTTTCCGAGATTGAACCGATGGTCAAGGAGGTCCTGCTCTCCAGTGCCGGTGAGCTCGCCTTTCCCATCGAACACTGGACACTACGGGGAAAGAACTCCCCCAGCATCCGGATCCAGGATGCCCGGGCGCTGCTGGCTCGAGATCCACGTCTGTGGAATGCCATCGTGATCCAGCCATCGGAACCGTGGTTGCCCTGGTCTGCGCCACTTTTTGCTCCCGATTTCCACAAATTGCTGAGTCGTCGGATCACGGCAGATGGGGTGGTGATTCAGTGGCTCCAGCTGTATCGCATCGGAATCGAGGAGTTCGCTGGTATCCTCTCCTCCTTCCGCAAAGCGCTCGGGCCGGTACAGATCTGGCGTCCACCGGGTACTGGAGAGGTGATCCTGGTGGCTGGCAATCCATCCTCCACGGCTAGCCGGGATAGTTCGGAGGCGATCGACGAGGTATGGCAGCGGGTGGGCTCCTCTGTGGCCTTCCCTCAGCAGCCGTGGCTCGACGATAGAGCGGTGGGGTACTGGTTAGCGCAGGCGGGGGGAGCAGACCTGCCACACCTCAGGGAGCGTCTAGAGCACAGGTTGCCGCTCCTGGGAGAATCTGGGGTCGACCACTCCCGAACGTTGCTGCAGATGCTCGAGGAGGCGCGTCAGGCGATCCTCGAAAGAGCCAAGAATTGACGGAAATCCGCCCCAGAACAGTGGATGGCCGTTGACAGGAAATCCCGCTGGAAATAGGATCCGGGCTTCCGTTCGACCTTTTCAGGGTACCGATCCAGGCGGATCCTTTCCCGGTCGGTGACTACAGGTCGAGCGTATTGTGCAATTTCAGATCGACATGACCTCGGATCAGAACTGGTCGGTCCGGTGCCCGTGGGTACCGTGGCGACTCTCTAGGTGGAGAAGATGCAAAAATACAGTCCTCAGCGCACATTCAATCAGCGCAAAGAAGATGTGGTTCGTCAGTGGTACCACGTCGATGCTTCCGAGGAGATCCTCGGGCACATGGCGGTGGAGATCGCCCGCATCCTGATGGGCAAGAACAAGCCCACATACACCCCGCATGTCGACGGGGGCGATTTCGTCGTCGTCACCAATGCTCGCGAGATTCAGGTCTCCGGCCAGAAGCGCGACAAGAAACTTTACTACTACCACACCGGTTACATGGGTGGTTTGAAGAGCAACACTCTCGCCTGGATGCTCGAGAAGAAGCCGGAAGAGGTGATTCGTCTGGCGGTTCGAAGGATGCTTCCGAAGACTCGTTTGGGTCGCAAGATGCTGTCGAAACTCAAGGTGTTCTCCGGAGCTGAACATTCGCTTCAGGCACAGGAATCACACTTTGAGAAGGTCGAGTTCACATCTTCAAGGATCAAAAAGAAATCTTGAAATAACCGCTCCTGGCCAGTGGCTCAGGGGTTAGCAGGAGGAACGCTTTGGCGAAGCCGAACGATTATGTCTGGGGCTTAGGACGACGCAAGACTTCCGTGGCACGGGTTCGCATCCGTGAAGGAAGTGGCAAGATCACCATCAATGGCAAGGCTCATACGGATTATTTCCGACTCAGCCCCGACCAGTCTCGACTCTCCGATCCGCTGCGTGCGGTACAGGCGGAGGGAACGTATGATGTCTGGGCAAACATCAAGGGCGGTGGGACCACCGGCCAGGTGGGAGCGGTGGTGATGGGACTCTCCAGGGCACTGGCTCGAGTCAGCGAGGAGAACGAGGCTGCGTTGCGTAAGGATACTTTCCTGACGCGCGATTCTCGGATGGTGGAACGGAAAAAGCCGGGTCGTAAGAAGGCACGGAAGTCGTTCCAGTTCTCCAAGCGTTAAACCACTGATCGCGCTTCGACAAAGTCGCGTCTCGGCCGCAAAAAGTCAGATCCAGAAAAGGCACATCGGACCACCGATGTGCCTTTTTTCGTTTTGCACCGTTGGGCGATCACCGTTGGGCTATCCCGATGGGGCTCTCACGATGGCATCGCCACCGCTGTGAGAGATGGTCTGATCGGTCGGTGGTCGGCATCTTCAGTGGCCGGGGAGAGTGGGGAGATCGGTGCGCATCCATCGGGGAAAGTGAATCGGGAAAGTGAATCCGGGAAGATGAATTGGCGCGAACTTCAGCGATGCCGATAGTGTTCACTGGTCGGATGAATGATCTGGTTGTTGGTACCGGAGGTGGGACTCGAACCCACAAGACCCGAAAGTCAGCGGATTTTGAATCCGCCGCGTATGCCAATTCCGCCACTCCGGCCCGGTTCCTGATGCGCTGATTTCTCGAACCCCGACATGGTAGGGGACAGATCGATCTTCGTCACCTGATCTCGTCGAATCGACCAGGCGCCATTACAAGCGCCCTTCAGCGGGCGGTCGTAGAGATACCGGAGGTCCGAGAATCTCGCGCCAGAGTAAGCGATCTCGCAACTGATTCCTGGTCAGCGTCCACTGCTGCTTTTTGAGACGGCCCTGTGGCGCTGCGGAGCCAGAGGAGAGATCTGACCCTGATACACTGATCGGGGAACTCCAGCTGCTTGCACTGGAGCGGATGGGGTCCCGGGAGTTTTGATCCTCCAACTCGCTGGAAGATCGACTCGTTTCCATCAATTCCATGCGCAGTTGATCGAGCAGATCGATGGGGTCCTGCGGTGGATCGAGGTGAGATCGTGGTTCGAGCCGCATGGCCGGGTGGGCGGCCACCGACGTCGGTGCTCCGGTGATCGGATCGCGGACCTCGACCCACCCTCCTTCGAGAGGGGTGGGGGCCGGCGCAGAGGCACTCGCGGGTCTTGGTTGCACATCGACCCACGCTCGAGGATCCTCCTCGAGTTCAGCTTCGGTCGCCTCGTCTTCGGACAGTGGCTCGGGAAAGCCCCGTTGCTGTTCCCTAGATTTCATTTCGAGGAGCTTCGCCTTCGCCTGCTTCTTTCTACTCCTGGATTCCAGGACGTTCTTGAGCATCGGCAGAAGCACAAATATTAGAATGTAGATCCAACTGAAGTCTTTCATGGCTGATCGACTCCGTTACTCGGTTGAATGATCTGTAGATCCATTATCTCCATCCCCGATCGACTCCCGCATCGTGGTATCGGCCTGAAGATTTTTCAGTCGATAATAGTCCATCACTCCAAGGTTGCCCTGGCGCAAGGCTTCCGAGATGGCCTTCGGAACTTCCGCTTCGGCGAGCACCAATTTTGCGCGGTTCGCTGCGATTCCTGCGATATTTTCCTGTTCCTGGGCTACCGCCAGCGCACGTTTCTTCTCTGCCATGGCCTGGGCGACTCTCTTATCCGCTTCCGCCTGTTCTGCCTGTAACTTTGCGCCGATGTTCTCTCCGACATCGACATCCGCGATGTCGATCGACAGGATCTCGAAGGCCGTCCCGGCATCGAGACCTTTGGCGAGGATGGTCTGGGAGATCGCTTCCGGACTCTCGAGGACCGTCTTGTGGGAGTCGGCGGAGCCGATC
>CAVOEM010000025.1:0-19630 GCA_963694575.1 Planctomycetes bacterium UBA1146
CTGCCCATCCGCACCTGCCCATCCGCACCTGCCCATCCGCACCTGCCCATCCGCACCTGCCCATCCGCACCTGCCCATCCGCACCTGCCCATCCGCACCTGCCCCATCCGCAGCTGGCCATTCGCACCTGCCCCATCCGCAGCTGGCCATCGCCCTTCTGTTCCCGGCGAAATTCTATTCGCTGGAAATCGATTCATCTCCCCATTCAATTGATCGACAGCTGCTGGGTCTCGTCGAGCCGATGGGGAACAGACCATTTCGATCGCAGAAATGATCGCACTGCTGCGTCGCCATCCCAGGCGCCAGGCTGGCAGAAGAAACTGCGGATGCCCGCGGAAGAATGGAGTGCATGGCGGGAGATTTGACCACTGAACGGCGGTGGCAAGTGGCCATGGCAAGTGGCGACACGAGTAGCCGCAGCAATGGGCCGCAGGAAAGGTAGTCCGACAGGTCTGAATCTACCGGATCCAATAGAAAAGGGAGACAGGGCCATGCCCCATCTCCCCATTCCAAACTCCTCGACCGAGTCCGAACCAGTGAGCTGTCGCCCTCCGGATCAACCCCGGTCAGTCTTGCAATCCCTGCCGTCGCTTCACCAGTACCCGTACTTGGGACGGGTTGCCGGAGAAGACTCCGATCGCACCCCTTTGGTGCGCCAGGGTCGATGCTGACCGGAAGGCGTGGCTACTTTTTTTTGCGCCGCGCAGTCTTTTTCTTGGCCTTTTTCTTGGCGGGCTTCTTCTTGGCCTTCTTCTTCGCCGGCTTCTTCTTGGCCTTCTTCTTCGCCGGCTTCTTCTTGGCCTTCTTCTTCGCCGTCTTCTTCTTGGCGGTCTTCTTCTTGGCCTTCTTCTTCGCCGTCTTCTTCTTGGCGGTCTTCTTCTTGGCCTTCTTCTTCGCCGTCTTCTTCTTCGCCGTCTTCTTCTTGGCCGTCTTCCTCTTGGCCGTCTTCTTCTTGGCCGTCTTCTTCTTGGCCGTCTTCTTCTTGGCCGGTTTCCGTTTAGCGGTCTTTTTCTTCGCCGCCTTCTTCTTTGCCATGTCGAACTCCTATCGGGGTCGTCGCCCCAAAACCCTGATGCTCACGCCCCCCTCCGAGGGGGCGACCGCTGAAGAAGGAAGGAACAACCGTTGCACCTTTTCTCCATCGGTATGAACTCGTGGAAAGTATGTGAGGGAACTCTCTGCCAACGCAAGCACCATCTGGGGTGCCGCCATCGTCAGAGATGCCCATCGATGAACTGGAGAAGTGGAATCCTTCATCCAAATTCATCCGCGGGACGCTGGGCATGGGGAGCGCGCTCGAAACGAGCTCACCCTTGCTGGACCCGGTAGTGATGTAGAGAGTGGGTTGGATCAACCCTTCCCCCAGTGTCGTCTTGCCTGCAGCAGAGAACACGTCGAGACGACGCAAGCGTATTCCCCTTGGTCCGCTGCGAAGATGATCGAGATCATGGTTGGGAGATTCAAACTTTCCCCGACTCTGACTCGAGCACGATTCCGCGCGGTGGAAAGCACCTCCCGTTTCCCCTCAGGAGTCACTGTGCTCTCCGTCAACGGCGTTATCGTACAGAATTCAGATCTGTCTTCCATCTACTTTTTTTTTTGGACTACCCCGGTCGATCCTCTCCCATGGAATTGAAATGGGGGCACTCACCGCTTCTCGGTGAATGCCCCCACAACTGCTCAAGAACCGTATTCATGGCGTTTTATCGCAAAGCGATCGGGCTTTCGAGTGACGCAACGATGATCGAAATCACTTCGTCAGTTTCCCGGTCCGTCAAAATCGGAGAGTAAATAGAGATCAACAAGGTTCCATCCTGCGAAGGAATCAATGCGTGGATGCAACTCTGCTGACCATCCGGTGATGTACTTTCCTGGGAGAAGAAAGTGCGTAAGGGAGTCAACTTCGCGGCGCGGTCAGACGGCTTTGTAACGAAACCTGCCGTTTCCAGTCGATCCCCGAGAGAGTTTGCAGCCACCTCTGAGGTCAGTGGTTTATCGGGATTCCCGATGTAACGATCGAGTGCGATCAACACTGCGCCATCTTCACCCGAGATCCGTGCGGCGCCCTGGGCGCTGATCGAAGTCCACGTCTCGGGAATGTCTACTGTGAGATTCAGGCCAGTCAGTTGTTCTGTATGGAAGACGGGAAGAGGCGACTCGACCGGCACCAGTTCGACGGCCACTGGCTGAGCCAGTTCCGTTGTGGAATCGATCTGCTCCACCACGACCTCGATCGGATCCAGCACCTCTGAAGAATCCTCGACGGAATCGAGATCTCCAGAATCTGCATCCGCAATGGGTAACAGATCTGCGAGTTCGGGTAACTGGATATGAGTGTTCTCAACTGCCGCCACCTGAGGTTTGCGAGCCGCCAGTCGCCTGGACAGATATTCCTGCTCCGAAGATTCGAGAACCACCTCGGAGATGAAACGACGATAGATGGTCGCCCTGCCATTGGACCAGGTCAGGATCACCTTCTCCTCGTCACTCGCAATCACCTTACCATTGACCACGTGACCATTTTTCAGGAACACGGTTCCACCTTCGACGACATCGGTAGAAGTCATCGAAAAGAACAGGGGCAGAATCAGCGAGAGTTGGATCCATTTTTTCATTTTTTCGCTCCAAATCCGACCTGGTGTTGATCGATCACTTCGTCAACCCAGTTCTCAAAGGAAACCACCGCAGGTGTGATCGACGTCGATTTGTTGTTCGGGGCGGAACTGCCTGACCACGGTACATTGATCAGGACCACCAGCGCGATCAGGACCGAAGCAGCCACGGCTCCCGGTTTCCAGTACTCGGTAAAGAGATTTTTCACCTGTTCGACCAGCGGGGCCGAATCCCCGTTCAGATCATCCTCGTAGAGTCCATCGGACCCTTCGATGAGACTGGTGATATCCTCGACGTCCTCGATTTCGGGGAGATCGTCCTCCAGTTCGGCGGAGACTTCCGGCAGGTCCTCCAGGTCATCCAGGTCATCCAGATCTTCTCCGGGCCTGTGGGAGAGAAGAGCTGGAGCGTCGACATTTCCATCCAACAGGTCGTCATCCTCGAGGAAGACGATGACTTCGTCATCCGCCAATCCCGTCAGATCTGCCAGATCGCTATCCGGAACCCTCGACTCCGTTTCCGGACTCGGCTTCGGATCCGCTTCGAAGGAAGCGCTCGTTGGAGTCTCCTCGAGAAAGGAGCCCTCCTGTGTTGGTTTCAACTGGTCTTCATTCATCAATGATTTCCCTACTTGGTTCCTGGGTGGGCCACCCCCGGGCGAGGAACGGCCTACATTGAAGAGTAGGATGGGATCGCAAATGGTGCCATACCTGCCGTGAGACGCTTCAGGTGGCTGCTAACAGGTCATCGGAAAGTTCACCGTCGGCGATCACCGGGCCCAGTGCCGGAGCCGGTCGGAGAGGTTCACCACAGCTCTGGCAAGATCCAGGCTCCAGATCAACGCTTCCGCACTGTCGGCAGAAACGAGTCAGTTGGCCCTGTAAATCGAGCAACCAGCGCACCTGTTCGCCGGTCAGGGCTCCTTGCCTTACCAGAACTTCTCCGATACGGAAGCGTAGTCCGATCCTGCGTAACTTCGCTTGCTCTCGCACGGCGAATTCCAGTTGATCGGGGCAGATCCAGCCACGATCGATGGCCAAGCGACCCAGTGATCCATCTTCAGAACGGCGACGACGACCATCCCCCAGTCGTGTTCTGAGGTGATCTCGAGTCATCTTGAGTACGTGATTGGCCAGGCTGACCGACAGCACACCACTACGAATCAGCACCTGCAAGAACTCCGATGCCGTGGGATTCCCCGGGCAACAGAGTAAACTCTCTGCGATGTGATCATCCTCGATCCAGCCCCGTTGGCGCAGGATACGAACTGCGATCATCAGATCTGCAACTGGGCTGGTATCCGGTGTCATCGGAAGCCTCCTCCAGGTCTTCGATCAAGGCGACGAGTATCGAATCCAGGAGGTCGAACCCAGAATCAGAGATACGGATCCTGTCCCCCTCATGGATGAGCAAACCCTGTTGTGCGAATTGACGCAAACTGCCCTGGCAGAGTTGCTCCAGTGAATAACCTTCTTGCCGGCGCCAGCGGGCCAGATCGAGCCCCTCCGCCAGCCTCAATCTCAGCATGATCGACTCCACCGCAGCGGTGAATCGGTCAGGAGTCTCCTCAGCGACCCGTTCAGGTCGCCCGCGGGAACGGATATAGGACGAGACATCGGGGCGATTCTTCCAGCGGTCCCCATCGAGGAAGGAAGCGGCCCCGCTTCCGACCCCAAGATAGGTTCCTCGCTGCCAGTAATTGAGATTGTGCAGCGAAGCGCCGCCCCGCTTGAACAGATTGGAGACTTCGTAGCGCTGATAGCCCTGGCTCGCCAATCCATCGAGGAAAAAGCGTGAAGCTTCGATACACTGCTCATCATGGAGCGGATCGATGGCCCCTCTCGATCTCATCGTGTGTAGCCATGTCCCCTGCTCGTAGCTGAGGTGATAAAGGCTGACATGATCGGGATCGATCTCTGCCACTGCTGCCAGATCCCTCCGCACCGAATCCAGTCCCTGGCCAGGCCAGCCGACGATCAGATCGAGACTGGTTCTGGGAACCCCGACACTGGCCATCATCCGATGCACCTCTATCACCCTCGAAGCGTCGTGCCGCCTGCCCAGCAGTGAGAGCCCCTTCTCATCGAAGGTCTGTGCTCCAGTGCTGATCCGATCGACTCCGTGAGAGAGAGCCACCTCCATCTTCCGTTCATCGATCGACTCCGGGTTGGCCTCGACGGTCCACTCCTGAAGCCCACTGCCGAAATTCCTGGCCAGAGCGGCCAGCAAGTCATCCCAGCACTGCTCTTCGAGAGCGCTCGGGGTTCCTCCTCCGACGAAGATGGTTCTCGGAGTGAATCCACTCTCCCCTGCCAGGTCAATCTCCCGAATCAAAGCTCGGGAATATTCTCGGACGATCGGTAATCGCAATGATTCGACATGGAAATCGCAATAGGTACAGCGGCTGCGACAGAAGGGGACATGGACATAGAGCCCCGGAGAGAGGCTCTCAGGCAGATCCAGCGGTGGTTCTGCATGGCCGTCCGGGCTGCGGCGATTGGTGGATCTGGGTTCCATTCTGTATCCTTAGTTGAGGTCTTTCCCGAGATTCTACCCCCGACTCCTATCGCGGGTATCTGACTCGAAGGAACCTCCGGCGTTCGTCGGCCGTTCACGACGAATGAGCGGGAGCCATCGAATGAGCAGCCTTCGCGGACATCTCGAGCACTTCGGTCTTCAGGAACTCCTGCAGACCCTTTCCCATGGTGCACGTACCGGAACACTTCAGATTGAACGCGACAAGGAAAAAGTATCGATCGTATTCGAAACCGGGCACATCACCCTGGTTCGCTCCGGCTCCGCGAGCCGCATCCGGCTGCGCAGCATTCTCCTTCGTGGAGGCGTAGTTTCCGAAGAACAACTGCTCAATGCTCGTCAAGATCAGCAGCGAACAGGAATGCTCCTGGGTAGGGCTCTGATCGAGCGAGGAATCATCGATGACTTCCAACTCTCGCAAGCTCTGAGGCTCAAACTTGAGGAAGAACTCTTCGACCTGTTTCTCTGGGAATCGGGAACCTTCGAGTTCTTTCCGGAGTTGATTCAATCCGCTGCAGAAGATGAGATCCAACAAGTCACCCGTATCCAGGTCGATCCGATGACCATCATCATCGAAGGCCTGCGCCAGGCGGATGAATGGAAATTGATCCGCGATCGAATCAAGGATCTTCGCTGGATCTTGAATCCTGTGGAGGGAACTCCACCACCGGCAGAGTCTCATTCGTTGTTCATGATGATCGATGGTCACCGAAGCATCGATGAACTTCTCTCACAGGCGACCAGCACTCGATTTGATACCTGTTCCATCCTCTATCGATTCATCGAAGAAGGAAAGGTGCGGGAAGCCAGCGCTGGCGAGATGATGGAAGAAGCAAGATCTAGAAAGAAAGATCGCCCTGCATCCTCGTTGAGTCTCTATGAGGCACTCATCGATCGTGCAGGCTCCTCGATGGGACACACCCTTCTCGAGGAAGCCGCTGAATGTGCTGCTCTTCACGATCCCGAAGCGGAGGCACGATTCCTCCGCAGAGCGGTGGAGATCCTCAAGATGAATGGTGACGGTCCGGGTGCCTGGATCCGTCTCCAGAGATTGCTGATCCTCGCCCCGGGAACCACGGAAGACCTTCAGAATGCCTGGACTCTTCGTCAGCACATTCCGACCCGCAGGGTTCACACGATCCTCGATGATCTGGTCAGATCTCTGCGCAGGAGCGGAGAACTTCGCCAGGTGATCATATCGCTGAAAGAAGCAGAGTCGTTGCGTGGCTCGGATGCCCGCTACTGGCTCCAGCTCGGAGAGGCGCTACAGCGGGTAAAAGATCCTTCTGCAGAAAGGTGCCTGGCAAAAGCGATTGAACTTGCCGACAAGAATTCTCCAGAGATCGCACTTCGTGCCGAGCGTATCCTTCGGGAGTTAAATTCTGATCTTGCTCTGAACGAAGATGATCTTGCGCAGTTACGTCAACGCAGAGGTACCATCGACACGAACAGGAAAATTCGCCACTGGTCGATGATCGGCAGTGCTGCTCTGTTCTTCATCCTTTGCTTGATCCAGGTCTCCTCCGAGTGGCGGGCACGAGGCTTGCTTTCTGCGGCTCGATCGATCGAGGCCAGCAACATTGACACATCAGGAATGATGAGTGCCGCCCTCGCTTTCGAAAGGGTAGCCAAGGAACACCCCTGGACTTTTGCCGGTTCCTCCGGAGCCAAGGCGAGTGCTCGACTCCATGGCACCATCAACAGTCTCTTGACGTCGGAGAAAACTGCCCGTAGTAACAACCTTCAGATGCAAAGAGAAGAGCGCCAGAAGAATCGTAACCTCGTACGAGAATCGATCCATAAAGCGATCGAACTGAGGAATCAAGGCGATGTCATTGCAGCGAGAAAGTTGCTCGATCAACTGGACCCATCGGCAACTCAGGTTCTCAGCGAGATCGAGATCAAGAGCATCCGGTTCCCGGTCCAGATCGAAAGCCGTCCCAGCGGAGCTCGAGTCCTGAATTCACATCAGAAGGTCATCGGAAACACACCGATGATCGTCGACCTCGTCGGAGAATCTGATTCGGTTTTCTTCGTCGAGCGCTCCGGTTGCAGGACCAAGACGATCCGCCTCTCCGGGGAATCCCCTCCAGTGGTACATGTTTCACTGGTCCGTGGTCCTTTGCGCACATACACCTTGCCGTCACCTGTCCAGAATGCTGCCCTCGCCGGTGATTCCCTGGTCCTGGCAGGTCGCGATGGGCTGATCAGGGTGGTGGATGTGAATCAACTTCATACGACCGGTGAGCACCTGGTCGGTATCGAAGGGCATCCTGCTGCACTGCTGGTGGAACAAAAGGGAGAGGTGCTTGCGGTCCCTTACTCGGGGAGAGCTGTAGTGGTGGAACACAACGGTGGAATCCGTGCCATCGGCCCCACCGCAGCCGCACCCTGGACTGCAGCATGCAGCCTCAAAGACGGTTGGGTTCTCGCCGATGCAGACGGACTGGTGATTCATCTCGATGCACGTGGAAAGACTGTCTGGAAATATCACTGTGATGCGCCGATCTCCCTGCTGAGTCCATCGATCGATGGTGGATTGCTCGTGATCGATCGAACACGTTTGCAACATCACATCGATGGGAGAGGAAAACCGATCGGATCCACGGCTCGACTCCCTGGTGAAGTGAATCAGGTACTGCCCGATGGGCGAACCTTGCTTCAAGACGGAACCATCTGGGTCGACCACACGATGACGACCGGCCCCGCGCCCTCGACTGAATCACGCCAGCAGGGCTTGAAGAACTTTTATGGAACTAAAGAGGGTTGGGCGACCGTGACAGGATCGATCACCGAGGAACACATGAGTCCCTCCGGTGCATCGTGTGCCCCTCTCGCAGCAGCGGGCAATTCAGAATCAACCTGGGTGGCGGGCGTGGATGGGATCCTCCGTTTGCACGACCCCAGTGGCGAGATCACCAGCGAAGTTGAACTGGGATCCACTGCGGTGGATCTGCAGCGCAGTCGTCAAGGTCGAATCCTGGTGACGCTCGCCGATGGTCGGTTGTGTGATGTGGAGGAACTCGAAAAATGATATCCACTGCACTTCTCACCATCGCCATCCTGTCCACCACCTGTGGAAGTGATCTCATCACAGCGGATGAACTGCATCTCACCGATGCATCTCTCGCTCATCTTCAAGGAAGAGTCGGCGACCGAATCGGAAATGCCATCCAGATCGATGGCATATCTGACCCGGTCCGGGTGGCTTCGCTGGTGAAGATCCCGCGACGCGGACGAAGAGAGAGACCGTTGCTACTCGATCTGTGGCTGGTGAGAAATGACCAGGGCTGGTCGATCATCCAGGCGCTGCCGGTCGGATCCTGGGAACAGAGCCTTGCCCACCATCAGGCACGACTTTCAGATGGCCCTTCCGATCGACACGGTTCAATCCTACGCTTCCTGCTGAGAGAGGCTCCCCTACCCGCTCGACAGGAATTGTGGTTGGCGTTGTACTCACCGCACGGCGATGTCTCCAGATGGCTCCTCCTCGGGGGCCAATTCCTGTCTGGTGAAGCCATTCTCGGTGAAACCATCGAGCGGCTTGGATTGCATGCTCTGGCTCTCGAACAGCAGTTATTTCTCCTCGAAGGTCGCTGGCTCTCGAAAACAGATTACTACCGAATCCAGGGCCTGGTCGTGGCCGATGGCAAGGTCACCGATTCTCGCCGGGAGTCGCTGAAGAAATCCACTTCGATGAAGTTGGACAAGATCCTCGCCGTCTCGAGGAAGAATACCGTCGCCAAGATCATTCGCTCTGGATCGACCAGGAAATCTGTCGTGGCGCTGCATGGCAGCCCCGGAGAAGTGACCTGGGTTCGAATACAGGATCATCTGGTCGAGGAGTGGACCTACCATGATCAGGTGGTCCGACTGATCGATGGACGAGTCTTCGAGATCGATTCGATCCAGTAGTTCACGACTCGACCGCACCTCGATCTCAGCGATCCGATCTCAGCGACCGTCACGGTCCGCTTCGTCACGGTCCGCTTCGTCACGGTCCTCTTCGTCACGGTCCTCTTCGTCACGGTCCTCTTCGTCACGGTCCTCTTCGTCACCACTGTTCACGGGAAGATCGAGCGGAGATTGACGGCTACGACCTCCCTCTCCGTCGGAAGGCACTTCCTCCTCGAAGAGCGGTTCGGGTGTGTTCTGTGGAACCACCCTGCTCGGTCCGAGACGAGCGCGAGGTCGTGCTTCTCCGAGATCTCCCTGGCGAGCGGAGTGAAACATCAGACCACCTTCACCGGAAACCTCGACCCTCTCGCCCTGGTGAAGAGGCAGTGGCAACGTCTCCCCTCGGACGACCTCCACACTTCCCTCGATCACCAGTACCTCGGTGTGGGTGGGATTCGACAATCGACGCATCTCGAAAACGGTACCGGTGACATGGATCGTCACCTCGTCGGTAATGACCGAGTATCCCTTCCCCTTGCGCTCCACCTCGAAGCGAGCAGTACCAGACTCCAAGGCGATGGAGTCATTGGTCAAAGGTTGAAGGCGAGCCCCGGAACCAAACTTCACCACCCGGCCTGCGGGATCGATCAAAACCACTTCACCAGCGATACAGGTGACCTGCTGGCTCAACTGGACCCACTGATCCGCGACTCCGGGACGAAGAACGATCACTTCACCAGCCAGTTCGACGCGGCTCTCCTCCGCCACCGAACGAAGGGTCAGCAGAGTATCCAGTTCGGATGAATTCCACCACCATGCCACCAAACTGATGATCCCCAGTAACAGGGCCGTCATCGCCGCCATTCGCGGGGCAGCATTCTCTGCAGCCATCGCCACCTCGGCGGGCTCACTCTCCGACAGCAACTGGTCTGGAGCGAGGTGCCCGGTCAACAGGTGATCGATCTCTTCGACCACTTCGTCACAGCCGATGCCAAACGCATCCAATCCAGTCTGGAATTCTGCATGCCATTTCTGGCAGGCACTGCAACGATCGAGATGGGCCTCTAGCATCTCCGAGCGATCAGTGGTCAGTTCTTGATCTTCTGAGAGGGAAATCCAGCGGCGAACCAGGTCGCAATCGGGTTGCGGATTCATCTGTTCTCCTGTCCATCTCCATCGAGGCGTTTCAATTTTTCCGCCAGGGTTTGTCGCGCTCGAAACAAGCGAGACTCTACTCCCTTGGCGGTCATGCCCAGCAGCCTGGCGATATCTCTGTATGACCTTCCCTGGTCATGCTTGAGAAGTAACACTTCTCGATACTCTGGCGGCAACTCATCGATCAATTCTCGGATCTGAATCGACCGTTCGCGACGTTCCAGCGATTCGACCGGACCAGGGGAACGGTGCGCATCACGATCCTCATCCAGCGGCGCACTCTCTGGAGCTTTGCGTTTTCTGTGCCGTAACAAGTCGAGCGAACTGGTGCGTACGATCTGCATGAACCATGCAGAAAATCGTTCATCTTCTCTCAACTTGGCAAGCCCCTGCCACGATTTCAGATACGCATCCTGAACGGCATCCGCAGCCAGGTGAGTCTCCCCCAGAATACCGTAGGAAATACTCGCCGCAGCATTTTGATGTAGTGAGACCAACTTCGAAAATGACTCTCGATCGCCCTTTCTGGCAGCCGAAACCAGCTTGGCAATTACAGGATTCATCCGTAACTCTCCGAAGTTCTGGTGTCATCCAGGATGACGCCAGAACCGTACAGATCCCGCGGATTCATCGGTCTCTCTCCTGCCGCTCCAGCACTGAGTCGAGGATTCCGATGTAAGAGCGATAGCGCAACGGGTCGATTCTTTGCTCCGATAGTGCCGCCAGAACCCCACATCCGGGTTCCTGACGGTGGAGACAGTCGCGAAAGCGACATCGATCCACTTCCCCGGCCAGATCGGGCATCCAGTGCGCCAATTCACACGGATCGAGTCCCCACAGCGCCCAGTCTCGAAATCCGGGGGTGTCGATGATGGCGGTCCCCGCCTCAGCCGGATGCCAGGTCACTGCGGTGGTGGTGTGCTTGCCCTTCTCGTTGTGCTCACTGACAGGAGAAGTCCGAATCTCGATACCCAGCACCTTGGAGATCAGCGAGGACTTCCCGACCCCACTGGGCCCGGTGAGGACAGTCGCCTTCCCCGCGAGTTTATTCTTCAATTGGTCGAGACCTTCATCGGCAGTGGCAGAGCAGCGCAACACCTCGATTCCGATCCGCGGATAGATCGCCAGGCGCTCTTCCATTTTTTCCGGGATACCGAGGTCGATCTTGTTGAGTACCAGGAAGGCAGGCAGTTGACTGGCAGCAGCAGCCATCAGAAGTCTATCGAGAGCTCCGAACTTGATTCTCGGCATGGCGATGGAAAAGACGCAGGCGACTTGATCCAGGTTTGCAGCGAGGATCAGTTCGCGTGCTCGCCCCACATCTCTTCTACGGGAGATCCAAACCTTGCGCTCCTCGACCGAGACGATGCGGCCATCCGCTCCATCGTCGACCCCTTCGGTCAGTTCGACCTCGACCCAATCCCCCACCACTACAGGATTCTTACCCTTCTTGCGAAGTCGTCCCGCCAATTCACATCGGAATTGTAGTCCTTCGGACAGGACCATCGCATCTTTGCTGGATCGAAATACAACCTGACCCCGCATCCGCGACTAAACCTTCAGCTCGGTGAGGTGATCCTCTTCGGGAGTTGCCAGGCGATCGGCCACTTCATCGAGATATCGAAGAGTTTGTTCGGCAGCTCTCCCCGTGAATCGGTCAGCATCCCAGGGAGGCAAGCTGGCTGCCACTTCACCGAGCATATCGTCCGCCTCGATCAGTGACCGGAGAGGGTTTTCCTTCCCCTCCAGGATCTCTTCCCGAGCCTTCCATGCATGCTCCCGGATGCGTTCGTGCAGTTGCTGACGATTCCCCCCCAGGGAAACCCCCTCCATCAGCAATTCTTCTGCGGCCATGAAGGGCAGATACTCGTGAATCCGCCGCTCTCGAACCCGATCGTGAACGACCAGCCCAGAGAAAACATTTCGAGCGGTCACCAGTATCGCATCGAGGGCTAGAAAGGCTCCGGGAAGTGCCACCCGGCGTTGCGCACTATCGTCAAGGGTTCGTTCCATCCACTGATTTGCAGCAAGTTGAGCGAGGCCAGGTGCAATCGTCATCAGGTGACGTGCGAGCCCACACAATCGTTCGCAGCGCATCGGATTGCGCTTGTAGGGCATCGCGGATGAACCGACCTGAGTCTTCTCAAAAGGTTCTTCCACCTCACCCCACGACTGGAGCAGGCGGATATCCGTGGCGGCCTTGTGGATCGCAACCGCGACATCAGTCAAGCGCGAGACGATGCGATGATCCCACGCTCTGGGATAGGTCTGGCCACACAGTGCAAACACCTTGTGGAATCCCAGCTCCTCTGCCAGCTCCTGTTCGAGCTGGTCCACTCGATCCCCATCTCCTCCACAGAGTTGCAGGAATGTCGCCTGGGTTCCGGTCGTTCCCTTCAATCCACGAAGAGGGAGCGACTCGATCAATCCATCGATTTCCTGGTGGCAATCGACCAGATCCTGCAACCACAGCGATGCGCGCTTGCCGATGGTCGTCAACTGCGCCGGTTGCAGGTGCGTGAGTCCGAGTGTCGGAACCGCAGCATATTTCCTGCAGAATGCCGAAAGGGAGTGAATGGTTCTGAGCAGTCGATCTCGAATGATGACCAGTGCCTCCTTGAGGATGACCAGGTCTGCATTATCGGTCACGAAACAGGAGGTCGCCCCCAGGTGAATCACCCCCGCAGCCTCGGGAGCCACCTCTCCATAGTGGTGAATGTGTGCCATCACATCGTGGCGTATTTCACTCTCGATCTCTGCGACTCGATCGAGATCGATCTGGTCTCTACCCTGCTCCAGCGCCCTCACCTGATCTTCGGTCACAGGTAGCCCGGCACGGCACTCGACACGGGCCAGGGCAATCCACACATCTCGCCAGGTCTGGGCCCTCCTCATCGGTGAGAAGAGGCGCTGCATCACCTTAGAAGCGTAGCGATGAGCCACCGGGTCTACGTACTGGTCATGATCCAAGTTTTCCTGGCCTCTCGTACCATCTTGAAGATCCCTCAGATCGGGTCTTCAGAAATCGCTGCTCGATGCCGATCCTCTGAATGGGCCCACTTTCAGGGTACTCCCGGGGGCATGGCCCCCCCGGAGAAAGGATCATCGCCCTTGCGACATACCCTCGTCAACTGCTCCCACAGGATGGGATCGACTCTTCTGCGCCTTCTCATCGCCACTCTGGTGGCGATGCTGACCTTTCCTGCCAGCGGCTACCTGCTCGCAGACGAGGTCCAGTTGAAGAATGGCCACGTGATGCGAGGCAAAGTTCTCTCTGACGATGGTCAGCAGATCGTCCTGCAAGTGCCCGAAGGAAAGATCTGGATCCGACGATCCAGGATCTCCAGCGTCCTCCGCCTCGATCCACGCAAGACGCTGATCGAGGAGTGTGTACGTCGCCTCGAAAGAGGGACTCCAGGATCCGCCATTGGGTTCCTTCGAAGGGAATACCAGTACTCCCCCCACCAGCAAGAAGTACTACCTCTGTACCGCAAGAGTCTGCTCGGTGAAGTCGAGTCCCTGCTCGATCGAGGCCTGGTGGAACGAGCCATCTTGCTCTGGAATGAGTACTGCTCCCTGCCCGGAAGTACTCCTGAAAACATTCCCCTTCGAGGCCGAGTTCTCGCGGGAGAATCCCTGCTCTGTCAGCTGGAATCGACAATTCACAACTCCCTCGAATCGGATCAACCCGTCGAGGCGATCCGCCACATCGATACATTGCTCGAGCAATTTCCTTCCGAGGGTTGGAAGTGGAAAGAGACACTGATCGACAGCAAGCTGGAACTGGGCAGACGTTTGTACCTGTCCGGCGATCTGGCTCGTGCGGCACCCTTGCTGATCGAAGTGGTGGTCGAGCAGCCTCGACTGTTGAATCGAACCCGCAGTGCCATCGTCCACTGCGCAACCCATCACCACGGTCTCTCCCTCGATGCTGCATTCGAACTGCTTCCTGATGATCCGACCCTCCATCTGGCAGCGGCCGAGACCGCTGCCCTACACGGGTCCGGATTCGACCAATCTCGTCATCTCCATCGGGTCCAGGAGCGAGTCGGTGAGCAGATCTATCCGCGGCTGCTCGAACAGCAACTGATCCAGGCCGCCAGTGACGAACTGGCGGGTGGGCTGCCTCTGGTGGTCCCCCTCGAACGGAGGTTGGCGGCGGTGAGCGAACGGCTCTGGCGCAACTGGGATCTCCCTGCCAGTCCCCCGGCATCGCTGGATCTCGATCAGCACGAGGATCTCGAGACGATGCGAGACTCCCTCGGGCTCCCCTGTGGCCCCGCCATCCTGATCAGCGAGAAGCAGTACGGTCGGGTGATCTCGGAAACCCTTCACCTGGTCCCCGACTTCCCCTTCATCGACCAGGATCAACTGCCGCGTGAACTGTTTCGCCTGTGGCTGCCACGAATCCTCGGTCAGCCTCGAGATCTACCTCCTTGGCTGGAGGAGGGACTCTGTGCCCGATCCCGCGGAACCCTGGCTCTCCAGCGCGATCAGTTACTGCTGGCCAGAGCCCGTTCGTTGGGAACCTTGCCCGAGATCTCTCGCCTGATCACGATGAAGGTCAGCATCGAGGATGAACTGTTCCGCGCCGCCTGTGGATCACTGGTCGACATGATCATCGAGGATGTTCCCCACATCCTGCTACCCGAGTTTCTCGACCAACTGGCCACCGATGGTCTGGAGCAATCCTTGAGCATCGTCACCGGGACAGATACCTTGCACGAGTTGCAACAGCGATGGATCCGGAGGATCGACTCTGGACGTTGATCGGTAACCGTGTGAAGGGGAACGAGATGCTGGGTCGGTGGCTAGAGATTCTGGATGACCTTCGCCTACGAATCTCGAATCGCATTCCGCGACGACCACTCACTGCTCCTTCCTCGAAACGAAGCGTCCCCGCTCCCCGGCGAGATGTGCTGTTCCAGAATGCTGCGTTGCTGTCGGTTGCGATTCACCTGACCGCACTGCTGGTTCTCCCTCCACCCGGTGCATCCGGAGAAAGCACCATCCCCGAGCGAGTCTCCTTGAGTACGAAATTGGTTCCCCCCACGGCCACCGCTCCTCCAGCGCCACAAGCCGAACTGCAGCCAGCGGAAGTAGAGCGACCGGAACCGAGTGCACCGGAAACGAAGCCAGCAGAGGAAGCACCGATCGAGCCGTCGCCCCCACCGCAAGAGGATGACCTGCGCACCGGTCGCCCTGAAATCTCGGCCGAGCCCCCTGCTGCAGCGACAGGACCTCTCGATGCTCCTCCTCTGGCGAAGGGTCACGATCGAGAGAGGGTCGACTCACTCCTGCATGAGACGCTGCAACAGGCTTCGTCCCACCATGACCGAGATCGCTGGTTGATGCTCGAAGTGCGCGAGAAGGTGCGCGAGAACCTCTCCCGACTGCAACAGCGAAATCTCCTGATCTCGGATGGACCCGGTGAAGCCAGTTGCCTGCTCGGATTTCTGATCGATGCCGAGGGCTGGATCTTCGACATCACCTTGCGACCGGCCCCGGGACTGGAGATCGATGCCTTCGCCATTCGCGATGCCATCGCAGTGCTCAATCCGGTCAAGGCTCCACCTGCAGGAGTCGCGACCCCGATCCACCTCCAGCTCCGTATAGATTTCCTGGAGTAATCGTGGCCACTTCACTGTCGACCACGGTCCACTCGTTCCTCTCGCGTCATCTGCCGATCGACGTGCCACGCTACATCGTGGCACTCTCTGGCGGGCCAGACTCGGTAGCGCTACTGCACTCCTGCTCCCAGTGGTCCAGTGGCTCCGATGACCGGCCCAAACCGGAGGCTCTTCATGTCCATCATGGACTCCGTGGAGAGGAAGCCGACCGAGACGCTCGTCACTGTGCAAGGATCTGTGCCCACCTGGGAGTACCTCTCCATCTGGTGTCGGAGTCGATCGAATCCTTCGCCAAAAACGAGGGTACCTCGATCGAAACTGCAGGGCGGGACACCCGTCGACGACGATTCGCAGAGTTATGTGGCAGCCGATCCACTTCGATGGTGCTCACCGGCCACCATGGAGATGATCAGGCGGAGACGGTGCTTGGAAACTTGTTACGAGGCTGTGGTCTCCGAGGCCTGCGAGGGATGGAACCGTTGTCCTTCATCGAATCGAGTCAGATCACCATCGCTCGGCCGCTGCTGTCCATCCGTCGAAACCAAATCGAGGAGTACCTGGAGCCGCTGGAGATCGATGGCCACGAGGATCTGAGTAACCGTTCGAGGGCCTTCAGGCGAAACCGGATTCGCCTCGATCTGATTCCCGCACTGCAGCTGGAAAGCCCCGATCTGGTCTCACACCTGCTGGGACTCTCAGCAGAAGCGAGGGCTCGCTGGACGATCGAGCGGAAACGGATCGAGCAGGCACTGCAGCAGGTCCACCTCTCCCCCCCTCGAATCTCCCTTCCTCGACACTGCTGGCAACAGTTCGAGGGACCTGAACTGGCCGATCTATTGCGCCAGGCGGTGATCCTCGGCTGCGGCGAAGAGGGCGGGCTGCGTAGGGAACACCTCCAGTCGCTGGTGCGACTCGCCAACGGTGAATCGAGATCCGCAATCGTGGCCTTGCCCGGAGCACGTCTCGCGATCCGTTGCGGTGGTTGGCTCCATATCGGACCCGATCCGACCGCGAACCACGACTCTCCATCCTACGCCGAAGAACTGGACCCTCTCCCAGCCCTACCTTGTCAGATCGAACCGGGTTCGAGCCGAGTTCACGGCGGTATCCGCTGGCAATCGCTGGTCGATTCTTCACTCACCTTGCGGACCCCGGAAGCAGGGGAAAAGGTGCCAGGGCGTCAGATCACCGTCGAGGAGACACTGCGTTGCCAGGGGGTTCCACCACGACTTCGACGACACTGGCCACTGGTGTTCGATGCTTCGGAAAATCGCCTGTGGTTTGCGGGCCAGGACCTCGACCCGCTTCGCTCGGCGGCACCGGTGGCTCTCACCGCAGCAGAGACAGCGACGGAGTTGGAACTGTCCTACCACCTGTTGCGAGTCCTGACTCCTCGATCGGAGTCGCCACCGCAACCTCCGGCTGCCAGCGAAGTAGATCTGCGACCCACTCACACCGGATGAAAAAGATCCACGAGACCAAAGCGGCCTTGTGGATCTCTAATTCTGTGGCGAGAGTGTCAGTACTCCGATCAATTCGAAGGCACCGATCTCTGATCAGCGCTGGTTCGAGATGCTCTGTACCAGTCCGTCCTGGTTGACGATGACGACGGAATCTTCGCCGTACCCCAGCACCGCAATCGAACCGGCGCAATCGAAGGCCCAGCGAATCGATCCATCGGAATTGTTGAGAGCGGTCAATTCATGATTCTCGTCGGTCACCCAGACCTGATTGCGATTGCTGAGTAGGATCTCCGAGTATCCTTCTTTGCGCCATTTCTCGGCGCCATCTGCGGTGTCGAGGCAGGCCAGTGCAATGACCGGAGCATCGCTGTTGCGGTTGTCATTGAGTGTGACAAACAGTGAGTTGCCACTCACTACGGGGCTGCTATACACCGGAAGTGCGAGATTGGCCTGCCAATTGAGATAGGCTTCATCGCCTCCATCGGTCAAGCAATACATCTTGGTGTCTCGAGAACCGAAGTAGATCCGATCGTCGACAACGGCGGCCGTCGCCTCGATCGCCTGCTGAGTCTCGAACATCCAACTGCCCCCCTTGGAAAATCCATTCCCCTGTTTGAGGGCATAGAAATTGCCATCTTCACTGCCGACATAACTTCGGCCTGCGAAATTGACGGGGGATGCACTGATCGCTCCATTGGTGAGATAGGTCCATGCAACGAACTTTTCCTTCTTGGAAAGTCCGTAAACACGGAAATCGTAGCCACCCACGATCAGGTTATCGATTCCCGGTACCACTGAAGTGGAGATGGGAAAGTTGCACGGAATCCGGTAATTGCGTGCGCCGTACTGGTCGTCGACGCAATGAACCATCCCTCGCTCAACGATGAAGAGTTCATCCGGGTTCTCTGCCTTCAGTTCCTTGGGGTAAGCAAATACCGAAGGAGCAAACTCTAGTGGCACCTGGAGCGGATAGGTCCAGGTGGGAAGTCCTGTGGTGCCATCGATCTTGATCAGGTGATAGCTCCGCTGGCTCGTAGCGGAAACGATATAGAGGTTACCGTTGGCACTGAAGGCCTGATCGATCTTCTGCGGATGGTGGTAACTCCAGTCCAGTTGCACTCCCAAAGGCCTGAGGTCAGCGGTGCTCAAGCCATCGGCATCGGCTGTACCACGAGAAACCACTGACGGAGTGTTAGCCTCGCCGCCAGAAGCGGTTTGACGAACCGTCGGAGAGCCACAACCTTGGATCAGCAATGTCAGTGTCAGCATGAAGATGCAGGCCAATGTGGCCAAGTTAGATCGCGAGTTCATTCGCTCGGTTCTCCCGTTCCGGTTCCACGACTGTTGCACAAACGACTGGTGGCATCGATTGTGCTGGCCGGGACCCTGCTACTGGTGATCCTCAAGGTATTCCCCGAGGTCGATATCATGTTGTAATTCGTACTCGATCAACTTGTGGATTCGAGCGATGTCCGCTTCTATCGTTTCTGAAAGTTCAAACACATGAGGTCCCTTGTCCAGGCGCGCCCCAAGGTCTGACGTCATCTCTGTCCAGGACCCCTCGTAGAGTTCCTCACGAATGATCAGGAGGGTTCGCTCCTGCTTCGATAGCCCCTGCAGGAAATCGCGATGATCCGCGGTCACTGCGGTTCTCCCCCTGTCGGAGTCCATCGGTGCCAGACCCCTAGGATCCGGGAAACTCATGGGTCACATCAACCCAGGATTTCTTTGCGAACCGAAAAGAGTCCATGGCGGTGTAGAACTCGTCGCCGGGGCGATGGAATTCCAATCTCAAGACTCTCTCTGTGAGTCTCAGGCCATTATCAGGCAATTCCTCGACCTCGATATCGTCGATCAATCCATGGACATCGATGACGATATGATCCGCTTCTGGATCGATGGCATTGAACAGTGCGACGCACTCGCGCTTTTCTCCGGCGGGAAAGTCGATTCCCAGTTCACCGGCTCCACTCTTCTTGAGCATGTCCACTCGGGAAAAGAGCGGCTTCCGCTCCCTGCGCTCGACCGCTTTTTCCACCCACGGCAAGGCGATGTCGCAATAGCGACGATTCTTGTCGGAGCTCGCCGTCAGCGAGACATGAAAGGATGCGTCGAGTCCGCTCTTGTTCTCGATGGTATAGGGTAAGTACCAGTAGGTTCGCCCCGATCCCGGAACTCCATCGGCGCGGAGGTCATGCCCCTTACCCCCAAAGACGGTGATCTGGCGCGGGCGCTCGAACTTCATCTCGAGGCGGGCGATTCCTGGATCATCCTGAGCCACAGCAGCGTTGAATCCAGCGTTGGTTCCTCCGAGGATTCCGACCAGAAGCAGGAGCA
>CAVOEM010000026.1:0-19484 GCA_963694575.1 Planctomycetes bacterium UBA1146
GATCAGCTTCACCGTGATCAGCTTCACCGTGATCAGCTTCACCGTGATCGCCGATGATCCCTCCATCGGGACCATCCTGATCGACTTGCTGGAGGCGGCCTGTTCGGTGGCACTTCCTGCTCGAGGACCTTTGCAAGGTGGAGAGCCAGGGCGACAACCGGATCGAGTTCTTCAATTCTCCTGCTCCTAGAAAATGAAGTCGAGAATGAAGTCGAGAATGAAGTCTGCAGCGAGCGTTGGGTCCACCGACGTACCTCTGGCTGCCTTTCCTTTCGACCATGGGCTCACTTCATCGACCCCGCCTGAGACCGCTTGCGCCGAATTCTAGAAGATGTGTGGAACCATGGGCGAATTTGTGGCGTTGATATGAATGTGCAGCGAGTAGGTCTTTGGTGCGAATCGATCTGCTGGCTCCGAGTTCGCTGCGGCGAATCCAGGCACGCTGGAACGTCGACAGCGGCTCGCACATCTGTGGATGGATAGATCGGCGGCGGTTTTTTTGAGTCGCCTGACTGAGTTTGTCGATACCTAGTTTGTTGACACCTAGTTTGTTGACACCTAGTTTGTTGACACCTAGTTTGTATAGAGGTACATTGACTTCTTGAGTCCCACCTTTCAGAGCCCATGAGGCGCGGCTGGTATCCTCTATCAGCAGCGCCTCTTTTTTTTGGTGTCGATTTCCCGACCCTGGTGCCCTGAATTGAGGTGCGCTGAATTGAGAGGTCGGAGTTTCCCTGTATATTTTTGCAAGGTCAGATCGGCAACGACTCCGATCGACGCAATCGGCTGCCGCTCGAATGAGCGGTGGAACTCGGTTAGCGGGGATCCGCTGCCGTGCGGCAGCGCTTCAGATGTTCTTCAAGAGCCCGGAACTGCGAGGACAGATCATGAACATCCGAGAGATGAGGACTCTTGAAGAAGAGTCCACAGTGCTGCTGTAGGCCACGAGCTCCTCGTTGGCGAGCCCATTCCAGCAGTCGGCACAGATCCAGAACCAGCGGAGCCGCCAGCACCGCATCGCATCCTTGCCAGGTGAACTGCATCGTCATCCGGTGACCGAGAAAGCCCTCGAAGTGAATCAGATCCCAGGCGGTCTTGTTGTCTCCCAGACTCGGGACGTAATCGATGGTGACCTGAGTGTGAACATCCTTACCGAGGATCTTCTCGATCAACTCCCCTTTGGACTCGATTTTGGTCTGCCGATTTTCGTTGCAGGCGAGGACTTCCCCATCTCGATCTCCCAGCATGTTGTATCCCTGCCACGAGAGAACCTTCAGTGCGCGCTGGAAAAACATTGGCGCAAGAGCGGACTTCACCAGCGTCTCACCAGTCTTCCCATCGCTACCTGCGAATGGACAGCCCTTCTCTTCGAGCAGTTCACAGGTGGCCGGCAGTAGTGCTGCGGGAGAGGGAGTGAAGTTGACGAAGGAAGCTCCGACCTGCGCCGCAGCGATGGCATACAGGGTGCTCGATCGAAACGCTTCGGTGGTTCCCTGTGCCAGTTGCTGGAGCAACTCAGCGGCAGAACCGTGAGATGGATGGGGGGGTAACGCCGCTTCCGTCGATGAGAGGTTGACCACAACCACTCCCGAGAGATCGTTTTCTTCGCGGAACTCTCTGAGATCCTGTTCGATTTTGCCGACCGCCTGGGCAGGATCCTGCACGATGCAATCGGGCTGGATTCCTTCGAGAGACAGGATCGCTTCTCCTGCATTGAAGAGGATTCCCGGGCGAATGCGATCGTCGACCTGTTCCAGTGTCGGTGCGATCTGAGCGATCATTTCTTGACGCAGGCTGCCGCTATCGGCGCAGATCGACCGCGCAGAATCGAGCAGTGTTCCCTGGCGTACCTCGTGTCCTCCGATGATCAGGTCGTCGAGTGATGGAAGAGGACACTGCTCGAACATGGGAGTTTCGGTGAGAAGTCCGACACGATCTTCGAAGCCGGATTGGATGGCCGCAAGTCCTGCGATGACGGTGGTCGAGACACCACCTCGTGCTCCAACGAGCCATAGTCCGGTGCGGGACAACTGGCGATCCTTCCCAAGAAAACAGGCCGGTCGCCCGGAAGGCGAACGGCCTGATCTTCCAACCTGGCTCAGAAATTAGTGACGACGCAATTTTCGACGCGAATCCTTGACGTCTTGTTTGCGGTCCTTTTTGCGCATCAGTTTCTCGAATTCACGCTGCTTGCGACGTTTCGCCTCGGATGGCTTCTCGTAGAAGCTCCGCTTCTTGATCTCCTTGAGGAGACCTTCCTTGGCGACGGTACGCTTGAATCGTTGCAGCAGTTTTTCTGGGGTTTCCCCGCTTCGCAGAGTGACGCGAATCAAACCGGCTCACTTTCTCTAGGGCCAATAGGCCACTTTCATTCATCTTCGCCAGACCGATTCGATTTCGGATCTGGAAGTTCCTGACCGGACCACCTTCGGGTATCGCTTCGAGTCTGTCGATCAGGAACCGTGAAGTGTAGGGGATCGGTGGAGATCTGACAAGGGAAGCGGAATGGACTGATCGGATTCGACTGGAGGCTGGACTCAGCCATCCTGGCCGTGCAGGATCGCCATGGCAGGGGGAGAGGAGCCCAACCGGTGCTTCAGGGACCAAACCAACCGTTAGCGGCGGCCGACCGCCTTTCCCGAAGTTGTGGGATGGCGTTGCTGGGAGGCCTCATGGTGCCTCTCTCCTTCGAGCCGTGGGGGCTGGCGAGCCTCTTGCCGATCTCCATCTGGCTGCTGGCGAGGTCTCTCGAGCACCGAGACTGGCGCACGGGACTGCTGATCGGCTGGATCTTCGGGCTGGCGGTGGAGGGGCTTTCCACACCATGGCTCGGCAGCGCGGTGCAAAAATATCTGGGCATCTTTGTCATCGGGGATCCAGATTCGCTGCTGGCTCAGTGGGCGGGGATCGGCGCCTTTCTGTTGTGGTGTCCGCTCGCTGCGCTCGGTTGGGGCCTGGTGGGCGCCAGTATCGCGGCGGGTCCGGCCAGCGGTGTCGGTCGCTGGCTGCTGGCCAGTCTCGCCATCGTGGTGCTGGAATCGTGGTGGCCGCGGATCTTCCCCTGGTCGCTGGGCAGTGCGCTGGCGACTCCTGACCGAACACTGGGTTGGTGGTGCCTGAGTACCTTCGGGGTCGAGGGGCTCTCGCTGCTGCTGGTCCTGTGCGGATTCATCGCAGCATCCGCGGGTCCCTCCTTTCCCCGTCACTGGCGTGACAGTTGGCGATGGTTGGCGGCACTGCTGTGGATCGCGGTCCCTCTCCTCCCCGGGTCGACAGCCGTTGAGATTTCACCGCACGGGGTCCCCGCAGAAGAATCACAGGTGGTCTCCATCGTGCAGCCGGCGATTTCGCTGGAAACTCGCCATCGAGGAGACGATGCGGCTCAGGCTCGGCAGTTGGCGACGATTCGACAGTGGATCGAGCGGGCATCGGATGGAGATGGGCGAGCTGCCGATCTGGTCATCTTGCCGGAAGCGATCTTGCCTGGAGTGTGGCGAGAACCTTGGTTGACCCAGTGGCTCGATCCTTGGCTGACAGCGCCGCTGGTGGTCGGTTTTAGCCGGGCTCATCTGCAGGGCTATGCCAACTCTGTGGGCTTCTATCCCGCCGATGGAAAGCGCGAATCGCCAGCGGGTGAAGCGACGACTCGAGGGGCGGGGATTGCGCAATTGGCAGACAAGAAGGTGCTGGTGCCGTTCGGAGAGAGGATTCCACTGGGCGGACTGATCTCAGCGCTGGGCATCGATCTTCCGCTGGTCGACCTGATTCCTGCGAGCCAGCAAACCGTCTTCCGCCACGCGGTACTCGAGGCACCGCTGGGAGTCTCCATCTGTTACGAAGGGATCCTCGCCGAGCCGATCTTCGAGACCCTCGAGGGAGGGGCACGTTGGCATGTCAATCTGACCGAAGATCTGTGGTACGGCGACTGGATCGAACCGGCGCAACACCTCCAGTTGCAGCGATCGCGTGCCATCGAGAGCCAACTGCTGTGGCTGCGAAGCGCCAATGCGGGGATCAGTGCCATCATCGATCCCACTCCGGCGGGTCTGCCCAGTGTCGCGGCGATTCGCCGCTGGTCCGCTGGACGCTGGTCGTCCTGGCGACCGACCGATGGTGGGGAGCCGATCGAACTGGCGATGGGGCAGCCCTCCATCTTGCAGGCGCGCATCGAACATTGGCCTGTTCCGTCCAACCCTCGTTGGAGGAGAGTGCTGCGATGGGGATCTCTACCCTGTTCTCTGCTGTGGCTGACCCTCCTGTGGTTCCGGAAAAAAAAGGGATAGTGTCCGTCTGAGGACCCGATCTCGGCTTGACTAGCAGAAACAATGCCGTAACATCGAATATTAGCGAAAATGCTCTAGGTCACTTGTTCGCTTGGACTTGTGTAGTGCCATTGTGCTCGTATTGTGCTGGTACTGTGCGCTACTCCCTGGCTAGCAAAATTGTGGCCGAAAAAGGTCTGTATTGGGGAAGAGGGTCTTCTCCAGGCCTCGATCTGGGCTGGGACCGATGACCAGCGTGAAGGGAAAGAAGCGGATGAGACTCAACACCGGCCTTTTCCAGCAACAATCCCAGAAACAGATCCTTTCTCCCCAGATGATCCAGTCGATGGAGATCTTGGTACTCAACCAGCAACAGTTGGAAGAGCGCATCTCGGATGAATTGGAGGAGAATGTCACCCTCGAGCGGGAGGAATCGGCTGCCGAAGGTTCGGGCAGTGAGGCGATCGGTCTCGACCGGGAGAGTGATTTCACCGAAACATCTGCGGAAGATCTGGCGGGCCAGCAGGAGTTGACCGATCTGACCGAGCGCTATGAGCAGTTGCGAGAGCTCCAGCAATCGGACTTCTGGTCTGAATCTTCTCCGATGCAGAAATCGACCGGAGTCGATGACGAGGACTCTTTCGAACTGATCGAGAATACCGAAGGCCGACCACAGTCGCTTCCGCAGTTTCTGGTCGATCAGCTGAGTCTGAGAAGTCGTATCGATCTGCGACAGCGGGGGCTCTGTGAGGAGATCATCTACAACCTCGATGATCGGGGCTGGTTGATCCATTCGATCGAAGAGATTCACACCGCATTGGTCTCTGGAATCGAGCTGCAGGGAAGCGATCCGCGACTGGAGGGCAAAGCTCCAGGCTTCGAGGAGGTCGTCGCTGCACTGGCTCAGGTGCAGCAACTCGATCCTGCCGGCGTGGGAGCCGGTGATCTGATCGATTGCCTGTGCCTCCAGTTACATCGCGATCCCGGTGAAAACCAGCTGGAAGAGGAGATGGTGCGCCATCACCTCGATGATCTGGCGCGCAATCGATTACCCCACATCGTACGGGCCACCGGGCATTCCCTCGAAGAGGTCAAGTTGGCGGTGGAGGTGATTCGATCATTGGAACCGATACCGGGCAGGCACTTTCGTCAGGAGCCCAATGCACGAGTGGTCCCCGACGTGATCATCTACGAGGATGAAAATGGCCAGTTCAGAGTTGAGGTCAATTCCTCTTCGGTTCCGCGCCTGAAGATTTCTCCACATTATCATGAACTGCTGAAGTCCTCTGGCGAGGATCCGGAACTACGCAAGTACCTGAAGAAGCGGATCGAGAATGCCGAGTGGTTGATGGGAGCTGTGCGTCAGCGCAGTTCGACTCTTCAGCGGGTGGCTGAAGAGGTGGTCCAGCGGCAAGAACGATACTTCCGTGAAGGAGATCGGCACCTGCAACCACTACGGATGCAGGATGTTGCGGACACCGTGGGGGTCAATGTTTCAACGGTGAGCCGGGCGATCTCGGGCAAGTGGTTTCAGGCTCCCGGGATGATTCGAGAACTGAGAAGCCTCTTCACCAGCGGCACAGTACGAGACGATGGTTCTCAGGAGTCTCGCAGTGGGGTGATCGCCCGCATCCAGGACCTGGTCAAGGGTGAGGATTCTCGCAAACCACTCAGCGATGCCCAGATCGTCAAGGAACTCGCCGAGAAGGGAGTACGGATCTCTCGACGAACCGTCACCAAGTACCGCGAGGCGGAGGGGATCCCCTCGTCACGGGAGCGTCGGCAGTACTAGTTCTCTAGCGAATCTCACCCAAAATTCACCCAGTTCTGCTCCAGGCAATCGATTGATCGGGACGATTTCCTGTTATCCTGCCCACTTCCGACAATGTCACTTGTGGCCCCCGCAGGAGTTGATCAGCACCGATGATCGAGGTTGAAAATCTCTCTAGAAGTTACGGTAGCCGCAAGGCCCTGGATTCCATCAGTTTCCAGGTCCCGTCCGGCTCGGTGACTGGGTTCCTCGGACCCAATGGTGCGGGAAAAACCACCACCCTGCGGGTGCTGACCAGCTGGCTCTTGCCCGACCCCGGAACCGAGAAGGTGGTGGTTAGCGGGGTCGATCTACTGCGAGAACCACGACTCGCTTGCCGCAAGGTCGGGGCATTACTCGAACAATTACCCTTGCCCGGTGAGTTGCGAGTTTGCGAATTCCTCCACTCGAGAGCGCGCCTCAAGGGGATCTCCGGGCCGCAGATTTCAGCCGAGATCGAGCGAGTTCTGGAAGACGTCGATGCCTTGGATGCGAGTCGCCGCGGCATCGGAACCCTGTCGCAGGGATATCGTCAGCGGATCGGCCTGGCCGATGCACTGCTGGGAGATCCACCGGTGTTGCTGCTCGACGAGCCGACTCGTGGTCTGGATCCGCGGCAAGTAGCGCTGTTTCGGGAACTGATCGATCGACTTCGTCATCAGCACACCATCATCCTCTCCAGTCATGTGCTGGGGGAGGTGGAGCAGATCTGTGATCGAGTGTGCATGATTTCCGCGGGCAAGATCTGTCTCGATGAAGATCGAGAAGCGTGGACCCGGCGTCTGGAAATATCCGGCACCACCCGGGTCGAGGTGGTCGATGGGTCCGACGACGTCGCTGTGGGACTCGCAACTCTCGATGGCGTGAGCGAGGTGCTGACCGACGGGTCGGGGTGGATCCTTCATGGGGATCGTGATCTGCGACGGTCGATCGGAGAACTGGCCCGCCAGAAAGACTGGGTTCTCTCCGAACTGAGCACCGATCCAGCCACGCTGGAATCACTATTCCTGCAACTGACTCATCCGGGAGCGGAATCATGATGCGGGTGGCATCCCTCGCCAGGAGGGAACTACTGACCCTTTTCGTCTCGCCGGTGGCGTGGACCATCGCCTTCGTGTTCCTGCTGGTGATGGGGATGACCTTTCACCTGTCGCTGTTGTCGGTCGGGGGAGATCTTCAGCAACTGGTCCCAGCGATCTACAGTGGCTATGTTTTCTGGTTCATGATGCTGATCTTCCCACCGCTCATCTCGATGCGATCCCTGGCGGAAGAGCGCCGCACCGGTTCACTCGAGATGTTGGTGACCACCGGGATCGCCGATGCCACGGTGATCACCGCCAAGTGGATCTCGACCTGGATCTTCTTCATGTTCCTGTGGCTGTGCATGCTGCCGCTGTGGTTTCTGCTCGATGGTGTTGGCCAGGTCGACTTTGGCGTATTGCTCTCGGCACATCTTGGCATCGCCCTGGTCGGAGCCGGCTTCTGTGCCGCGGGGATCCTCGCCTCCTCCTTGACCTCTCACCCGCTGGCCTCTGCGGGATTGGCGATGGCGATCAACCTGGTGCTGTTTCTGGTCGAGTGGCTTCGATTTCTTTACGAGCCGGGAGACCTGCAACTTCGTTGGATCGAGCACTTCAGTGCCGTGCATCACATCGGTGCAGAGATGACCCGGGGAATCGTCGATCTGAGGGTGCCGATCTGGTGGGTTTCCTTCACCATCCTGATGCTCTTCATCGCCACCAAGGTGCTGGAGAGGAGGCGCTGGTGATCGACTTCATCCGAGCACGCCGTCTCCGGGCCAGGATTCAGGTCCCGCTGCAGATCTTCCTGCTGATGTGGATCGTCTGGGCCATCAACCTCTGGTCCTTTCATGAGTCCATCCGTGGCGACTGGAGCCAGGAAGCTCAGATGGCCGTGACACCATCGGATCGGGCTCTGCTGGACGCGCTGCCTCGATCGGTCGATGTGGTGATTCCGGTGGATCTGCCGCCCACCGCAGCGGGTCGGGTGAGGGCTCGGGTTCTGCTCCAGGCACTGCGCTGGATCGGTGAACTGAGTCGAACCGCTCCCGATGCCGTGTCGCCACCGATTCAGGTCGATGTGAATCGCCAGGCGGATCGCTGGGAGTTGCTGCGCAATGCCCGTGGCCTCGAGGCGGATGCGATCAACAAGATTCACTTCTTCTGCGGGGAACGGCGACTGGCTCTCGATGTGGAGGAACTCGCCATCATCCAGGAGCCGACGCTGATGGAACCGGAGGCGGTGGCTCGCATCGTCGTCGATCGTGTTCGAGAAGCGGTCGAGGCGGCCTTGCGACAGGTCGCTACCGATCAGACTACCGAGATACGCATCAGCCAGGGCAGTGGTGAACCACCACTGAACTCCTCGAGGGGGCCGAGCCTGGTCGCGATGGTGAGGGATCTGCAACAGAGGGGCGCTCGAGTGGCGGGTCACTCCTTGGCCATCATCGAGACCATCGATGAGGAAGCCGACCTGCTGGTGGTCCTGGGTGGTGGAGTCCAGCGCTTCGATGCCTTGTCGGCTTCAGTCCGGAGAGAGGTGGAGAGATTCCTGGCTGAAGGAGGCGGGGTGCTACTACTGCTTCCGGCCAGCGGAGAAACCGGTCTCGAAGAATTGATGGCTGGCGTTGGAATCTCGGTTCTCCCTGGCCTTGCCGCGCAGGTCACTGCGGTGCCCAATCGAGCGGTCCAATCCTCATTTTCGGTGGTGGGAGAACGACTCGATCCGTTCCATCCGATCACGGCACCGATGTTCAGTGAGAGGTTTGCCGCCCGCTGGACTCCGAGTCGAGTTCTCGAGGTGACCCAGCCTGCCACCGCCTTGCTCTCCACCGGTCCTTCCGCCTGGTTGGAGCGGGACCGGATCTCCGCTCGCAGAGATGTTGAGGAACTTCCAGGACCGCAGATCCTCGCTGCGGCGGCACCGGTGGGTGAGGGTCGACTGGTGGTGGTGGGGAACTGGAACACGACGCTGTCCAACCTCTGGACCGGAGACGCGAGAAGATTCCTGCTGGCCTGCTGCGACTGGGCTGCCGGACGCGATCTGTTGCCGGCGGGGGCGGGGAGAGAACCTCTTTCCTTTCGCATCGAACTCGATGAGAGACTGCGCCGATCCTTCTTCTGGACCTCCTTTGCAGTGATGCCCGGTTGCGCCTTGATCGGTGGTTTGTTGGTGGCCTGGGCCCGAAGGAGGGACCGATGAACTCGCGGACCACTTTGTTACTGGCACTGATCGCCTTGGTGATCACTCCGCTGGCGTATCAAGCGGTGCGCGATGCCCGCCCCAGTTACGTGGTCGGGGATGCTCGCCCCTTCTCCTTTGCCATTCCTGCGGTGGTCTCGCTCGAGATCGCTCGAGGAGAGGAGAGGATCCGTATCGAGAAGTCTGCAGTGGGGTGGGACATCACGGCACCGGTGATGGATCGGGGACGCTACGCATCCATCGAGGATTTGCTCCATCTTCTCCGCGATCTGGAAATACGCGGAGAAGGGCCGGACGATCTGAAAAAGTCGGGGCTCGAAACTCCCCACATCGTCGTCACGGTGAAAAGTCCTTCTCGTGAGTATCGCCTTGAACTGGGTTCGGATCATCTCTCGTTACCGCGAGTCCATGCTCGAATCGGCGACCGCACGGTGCTGATTGCAGCAGAGATCCGTGATGCTCTGCGAGATTTCGATCTCGATGAACTGAGAGACGATGCGGTCTGCGGGGCATCGCCCGGCAGAGTCCAGCGTGTCCTGCTGGAACGTCCCGGTCAGCCCTCGCTCGAACTGGTTCGAGCAGGGGTGCACTGGCAACTGGTGGCTCCCTTCACCGCGGATGCGAATCCGGATGGGGTGGAGCAGTGGCTCACTCGTATCGCTCAGTGGGCAGCAGTGGATTACATCGATCCCCCTTTTGAGAAACCGCTCGGGCTCGAGGCACCGAGAGCGAAACTGACGGTTCAAATGAAAGATGGTTCGGTCAAGACGGTGGAGGTGGGGGCACGGTATACCTCGAAGATCTCGCAGACCGTTGCGGTGCGCTGCTCCGATCGTCCCTCTCCGCTGGTCGCTGCGGGAGTGATGGCGCGGGAACTGATCGAGTTCGATGCGTCACTGCTGGTCAGTCCCTACCTGGTTCGCATCGATCAACCGAGGATTCGCGCCCTGTCGCTGACCGACGGTGCTCATGGCAAGGTCGATCTCGAGGTCGATTCTGCCGGTGGATGGAGAATGCGCTGGGGCGGGGATCGCACTGCAGTGCCCGCAGATGCGGCACTTGTGGAACGATGGAGCGAGCGGCTGCGTCAATTGAGGGTCACCGACCGCCAGCCGATCGATCGGACCTCACTGCAGTTGTGGGGATTCGATCGTCCATTGTTGCGCGTGGTGTTGGTGACCGAAGATGGGGATCCTGAAGAGATGCTGTTGGGTGCCGAGGTGCCAGAGGGATCAGGAATTCGCTATGCCTGGAATCTACGCCAGGAATCTGTGGCACAGGTGCGGGTCGATGACATCGATCAACTGGTCAACGCTCCCTTCTCGTTGAGGGATCCTCGGGTCACCTCGATGGCCGATGGAGAGTTACTACGCTTCCGCATCACCACTGCTGCCGGGGAAGCTTTGCTGGCACAGCCCCATCAGACGTGGCGCTGTCAGGGAAAGGAACAGGTCGATTTGCCGCAGCCGGATGTGCGCTGGATCGCCCGAACTCTCTCCCATCTGGTCGCAAGAAACTGGGCTCCGGTGGATCCGACCGCACCGGGCCCACAGCAGTATCTGTTGAAGGCGGAGTTGTTCGGATTGACCGGGGCTGAGCCACAGGTCACCATCTACCTCGGCGAGAAGGAAGGTGACGGGGATCGGCGAGCACGGATCGATGACTGGGTTTTCTCGCTGGTTTCCTCCGATGGGCCCGATCTGCTGAACTTTTGCGATCAGTTCCTCCAGCAACTGCAACAGCAGTAGGGAAGGTGGCCACCGATGATGGATTCTAGCGATCGTAAGTTGTGGCTACTGGTACTGGCGCTGCCCTTCGTCGCCTGGCTGCTCATCGAACCCCGACCAGCGCCCACCGTGATCCGACCACCGGATCGAGTCGAGCCGCCATCGGTCACTGGGTCCGAAGTGGATTCACACCCCATCCTTCCACCAGTGGTTCACGTCGACCCACCGGTCGACCCACCGGTGGTCGACCCTGAGCCGGCGGTGCTCCCTTTCCAGTGCTTGATCCGTGGACTGACTGCCGCCGGAGAACTGTTGCCAGAGGGCACCGAGTTGCCGCTGGAAACCGACGCCGGAAGGGTGGTTACCGGGGCGGACGGCTGGCTCGAGGTGGCGGGAGAGGGGTTGCGGTGGATCTCATCGAAGGGCCGCCAGATCCCGGTCGAACTCCCTCCAGGTCACTGGATTCTCGACTGTACCGCACAACTACCGCTCGCCGATGCACCGGTTCAACTGGATTGGGTGATCCTGGTGCGAGAGGAGGAGGGGCAATCTCCGGCCCGACTGGTGATCTCGGGAGCCACTCCACTGCCGGACGGCATGCGCCTGCTGGTCAAGTTGTCCCATCAGGACCGGACCCTCGATGGTGGATACGAGATTACCGACGGCGAATCGCTGTGGTGGAACCGGGCCCTGGTCTCCGACTCGTGGTTTGCCGGCTGTCTGGCGCTGAGTATCGAGTGGGATCCGAATTTGTTACGAGAATCTCGGCGGTCTCCGCTGGAATCGCTGTGGCCAGGAATCGCTCGAGGAGAGATCTGGTCCTGGCAAGGATTCCTCTGCATCGATGACCCGCAGGAGGCGAGGCGACAGCAACTGGAAATCTCCCGCTGGTATGCCGAGGTGATCGAGGAGGTGCAGGCTTGCCGTGATCTGTTACTGGTGGCCAGTGCCAAGGCGCGTGGCAAGAAATCGTCGCTGTTGCGCGATCCGGAACGTGCCGATCGGGTGTTTGAGCATCCGCTGGCAGCGACTTTCGACCTCCTCGGTCGCGGCAAGAATTTTGATTACAAGCGCTGGCGTCGTCTCATCGACGAGGCCCTTCCGCAACGGTGGAGCCAGTGGAGCGCCGCCGGAAGAGTGCCGTATCCTCATCGACAGCCTGCCGCTGCGAAGAATGTGGCTCTGCTCTTCAATGTGTTGGTGAAATACAGCCGCCTCGAGAGCACGGTGCTCTATGAGGCCCTCGGAAAGCCGCGACACATCCACGATTTCGTGGCGAATTTCGACTGGGAGCCGACGACCGAGCGGAAACAAACGCTGTCGAGATTGAGGAACTTCATCGAGGCGATCCAGCAATCGATCTGGAAGTGAGCCCCGCCGCGAGGATCGCGAAGGGTCAGGATCGATCGCTGCCAGGCTTCGGGTCCGTCTTTTTCTCTGAACCCTTCTCGACACCGTTGGCTGGAGTCGATCGATCGGTCGCGTCCGGTATTGTGGAATCCGGTGGATCTCGCTGAACTCGCCGGATCTCCAGTTCTCCCTGGCGGTACTGTTCGATGGTGCCACCCGGGCCGATCCAGATCTTGGCCTCGAACTCCCGACACAGCACGCTCCATCGGGTGGTCTCGACGGGACCAATTTTTTCGGCCCTGTCCTTTTTCAGTTCCAGTTCGAACGACCGGTATTCGCTGGGGATCAGCGCCGTGAACTGGCGTTGATCGGTTCGCTCGAGTTGCAGGCCGATCAGTAACCAGTGCTCGAATGCCTGGTTCTCGAGCAGCACCATCTTGTCGTGGAAGGGCAGGAACCGATCGATGCGGGTGGCACGGGCCGGATCTTGTACGACGATCCGGATTTGGGCGGTCTCGGGATCGACTTCGCTGGCGACCACGATCCGTTTTTCTCCCGCACCCGCCGCCCCGACCCAACTCTCACGGTGGGTACCTTGGCTGCGAAGGTTCGACTGGAGAAATCTAGTCCGTTGGCTAATTTGCATCGTTCTGCCCGGTTGTCGCCACTGCAATCGGGCATCGATGGTCCATTCTTCCGCGGGGGCTGTCGGCATCCGCCACTGGACAATGGTTTTTCCGGTGGGCACCCCTTTCTGAGTCCATTGCCACTCAAGAGGTTCCTCCACCGGGTAGGGGAAAGTGACAGGTGGTGTAGCGATGACTACTGGGTTCCCCGGGTTCGGTTCGGGAGGCGATTGATGAAAGGTCATGCAGATGAGCAGTGCAGAGAGCAACGGTGAGGACCTTTCTTGTCTGATTAGTCGCTCGGGCAAACTGGAGCCGTGCAATTTTGATGGGGTTTGTGGTACGATCCGATCTTGCTCGGATGGAGTTCCCAAGGCAAGTCCCAAACCTGTCTATCCTCGGGACTTGAAGTGAGCCCACTTGACGTGGTGAGGGGGGGCCCCCCGCGTCTGATTCGGTGCATTGCCCGATCCAAATGGTCGGAATCTACAGTGCCCAGGAGTGACCGAAGTGACCGAAGTGATCTAGTTTCTCTCCTCCTCTGCCGGAGAGAGACGCGGGAAGGAACGTCGATGCGCAAGGATCTGTCCCTCATTCGCCGCCTGGAAAAAATCGAGAAGGAACTGGGATACTGCCAGATCAAGCTTGAGAAGGAACAGCGCCTCGCGACACGAGTACATTTTTTGAGAGCTCACCGCGACCGATTGCTGGAGGTTCGGGATCTTTTCCCAGAGCAGGATTCTGGTGCAGGAGACCGTCTCTGCGGATTGTCGTTCAGCGAGATCTCCTCTCGCATCATGGATGAAGACAAGCACCTCGATCTCGATCCGCTGCGCAACTCCTTCCTGGCCATCGGTATGCGTCCTGAAGTCACCACCGAACTGGAGGAACTGGAAGTCGAGATCAAAGACGTTTCAGAACGCCTTTCGACTTTCCGTGTTTTTCACGACAAGGTTGCTGGGCTTCAGTCGGAACGAAGACATGCACTCAGTAGTTTCGATCTCTCCGGTGACGAACCAGTGCTGGCGATCTCCGATGAATTCGAAGTGACCGAGAACGACTGGAATGTGCTGACAGAAGATCTTACCAATCTGGATGACGCACTTTTTAATGTCAGTCGCACCAAGGATTATCTCACCTCGGCACGTAACTTTGTGCTGCATGCTCGTAGCCACTACTCGGTTCCGGATTGGATCGAAAAAGGTTACCTCGTCGATCTGCTGAAGCACTCGACCATCGGACGGATCCGAGAGATGCTGGAGGGCGCAGAGCGCAACTTGAAGACTGCTTTGAGTGAACTGATTTGCCTTGAAAACTATCCGCTTGTCGCAGACGATTTCAAACCGATCCTTCGCCCCTTCTACCGGTTGCTCTTTGATGATGTCTTTCACCAGACGAAGTTTCAGGATGTGCTGCAACTGATCGAGGAGAGGCTCGACCGCTCGACGCGACTTCACGATCGGTTGGAGAAGTCACGGGGGCAGGTGTTTCAGACTCAAGTCCTGAAGGAAAAGGCGCGCGAAAGCTTGTTCCACCGGATCGGTGATGAGCGCAGGAAACTGCGCCTGACCACCATCTAAGTCTGACCTGATGATTCCCTCGTGTCGCAGGGGTTTCCTCGCAGGGGTTTCCTCGGAGGAATCGCCTCACCGAGTCCACAGTGCGTCCTTGCCCAGCCAACTTTCCAGTTGTTGCTGCGCTTGCTCTATCGTCTCCGAGTGATTTCCGGTGAGCAGCGCACGGCCGTCGCGGTAACAGATCAGAGAGCCGGAGGGGCCGTCGCTGCGGATCGCGGTGGCACTCCGATTCCAGCGGATTTCAGAATCCAGTTGTAGCAGGCGTGATTCAATCTCATCCAGATCGAGTTGCAACCAGGTCTCCACCGACCCGCTACCGCACAATTTTCTCAAGTGCACTCCCGACCTCTCCTGTCGGTCAGACGCGGTGCTCTGCGATCGATTCCCACAGCGAGAACAGTCGGGATCAGCTTCCAGTTCGACAGTCTTTTCTCCATCTGCGATGGTGCCTCGAAGGATGGTCCGGCGGGTTGAAGCTGGAGATTCGTGATCGAGGTTGTTCTGGTGGGGGCGTCGGATTTCATTCACCAGTAAGCGGATCGCAGCCGCCGCTGCGGCGAGGCAGGCTACCGGCAGCACACCGTCCGATTCACAGGTTCCGATCGCACCCGGCGCGGGAGATTCAGCAACCCAGCAGTGGTAACAGGGGGTTCCGGGGGGCAAGAACGACGCTGCGACCCAGCGATCTGCGATGGCACCGCTATGAATCCAACCGACCCCCGTTTGCATGGCGGTCTGATCGATGAGAGTTCTGGCTGCGATATGATCGGTCGCATCCATCACCACGTCGTGTGCGAGAAAGTGAGCTTTTGCATTGGTCGGGGTGAGCATCTCGGGGATCATTTTGAGTTGAGTTCGACCGCCAATCTTGTGCAATTCTCGACCTGCCACGGTCACCTTGGCGCGGCCCCCGTCGGCATCTTCTGGGTGATAGAGTACCTGGCGGTGGAGATCGGTGACCCGAACTCGATCCCCATCGAGCAGCGTGAGGAAGCCGATTCCGCTGCGCACCAGCGTCTGCGCGAGGATCGTGCCGACGCCGCCACAGCCGACCAACAACACCCGTAAACGCTGCCAATCTCGGTCGAGATCGGTGCCTCCGGTCATTCTCAACTGTCGGTCGTATCGGTCCAAGTGGCCTCCCTCGAGCGCTTCGATGCTGATTCTCCCAGCCTAAGGGCCGGTACCCCCGGGCTCCAGAGAAGAGCGGAAGAACGATCGCCTTTGGCGGTGGGGTTGCTTCCCGACAGATCCGGCGGTGTACTGCCGCATGCTCCGGGACCACTTGTTAACGACCAGATCGGCACAGCTGAGGGAACCAACATGACTGGACCGGGTGGACTCGAACTCGACACCGTCGCACTTCCGCTGCTGCTGGCCTTCCTGAGCGGCTCGATCCCCTTCACCTGGCTGGTCGGAAAAGCACGCGGTATCGATCTCCTGTCGGTCGGAAGTGGCAATCCAGGAGCGACAAACCTGAGCCGGGAACTGGGAAAACTCTACGGAGCGCTGGGGCTGATCCTCGACCTTCTCAAGGGGGCGATCCCGGTGCTACTCACTGCCGATCGCTGGGCCGAGCCCGCCCCGCTGTTTTTGGTGGGAGCGGCAGCGGTTTTCGGACACTGTTACTCACCCTTCTTGAAGTTTCGCGGGGGCAAGGGTGTCGCGACCACCGGAGGGGTGCTGCTGGCGATCGAGCCGGCCATTGCACTGCTGTTGCTGGGAGGCTGGTTCATCGGGCTGAAATCGCTGCGCAGCGTCGGGATGGCCTCGGTGGTCGCCTCGCTGACCGGAATCTGCTCTGCAGCAGTGATCCTGGCAGGTTGGCCACCGCTACTGGGCTGGCTGGTGACGGCAACTTCGAGTGACTCTCAGGTGGATCTCGGCTGGGTGCTGCTGATCGTCTCGGGTCTGGTGTTGATTCGCCATCGATCGAATATTCAGCAATATTTCAGGCAAAGTTTGGAAGAGGAGAAGCAGTGAAGGTGGTGGTAGCAGGATCAGGAAGTTGGGGAACGGCGCTGGCACACGTGGCTCGTCAGGGTGGAGCCGAGGTGACGATCCACTGCCGCAGAGCGGAAAGAGCCGATCAACTCGCTCGGGGATTCCACGATATGTTGCCGCGAGGTGCGCTCGGGGAAGGCTTTCGGGTCTCGGTCGCTGGCGATGGACCGATTCCCGCAGCGGATCTGGTGATCAGTGCGGTCCCGACCCAGCAGATTCGCCATTACATGGCGGGACCTGGAGCAGAATTGCCTCGGGATGCCATCTGGGTCTCCGCCTCGAAGGGGCTCGAACTGGAGACCAATCTCCTGCCATCACAGGTGCTCCAAGATTGTGGCGTAACAATCGAGCCAGCCGTACTTTCGGGGCCTTCCCATGCGGAGGAAGTGGTGGCGGATTTGCCGACCGCTGTGGTGGTGGCGGACGTCGATCTGGAGCGTGGAAAGATGATCCAGCAGCTTCTCCGGACCCCTCGATTCAGGATTTATAGAAGTGACGATCGGACCGGAGTGGAGTGGGCCGGGGCACTGAAGAATGTGGTGGCTTTGGGGTGTGGCATTGCAATCGGTCAAGGATTCGGTGACAACACCGTAGCAGCACTGGTGACCCGCGGAACTGCCGAGATCTCGAGGCTGGGGACGTCCCTGGGGGGACGTCGTGAAACCTTCACCGGACTCTCGGGAATCGGTGATCTGGTGGTCACATGTTGTAGTGGGCATTCACGCAATAGAACGGTCGGGTGCAGATTGGGTGCCGGCGAAACAGTCGCCGCAGTACTCGATTCGATGGAGCAGGTGGCCGAGGGAGTGACGACCTCCAAGGCGGTGAAACAACTCTGTTCCACAAGACAGGTGGAGATGCCCATCGCAGATACCGTGTTTCGCATTTTGCATGAAGATTTACCGGTGGCAGAAGGCGTCGAACAATTGCTGATGCGCCAACCAGAAGTAGAGTGAGGAGAGCTACGTGTACTGGGTTGTTTCGATCATCCCATCCGAAGCACTCGATCTACTGACCGAGAAATTTTCGAAGGTCGGAGTGGTCCGATTCACGGTGGCTGAAGTGGAAGTCGTGAATCCTCAATTGGCAGTCCCTGCGGGGGATCAGGCTTTGAGGGTAGAGGTCGCATTGAACGAGGAATTTCTTCAGCCTGCATTGAAGGTTCTGGAACAGATACAGAAGGCTGGATTCGATGTCTCCACACACGTGGGACAACTCTCGGATGCGATGAGAACTCGCACGGGTGAACTGGGACCAGAAGCGATTTGAAGAATTGACTGGAAGCGATACTCGATTGACTGGAAGCGATACTCGATTTGCTGGAAGCGATACTCGATTTGCTGGAAGCGATACTCTTGGCCTTGGTGAGCCAGCAGGAGTGACTTGAGAAGCACATGGCGGATATTCAAGGGGCGTGCATAACAGGTAATATCGGTTCTGAGATGAGCCGATGGAGGGAGAGACAGTGACCGTCAATGAGGTCCTAGAAATGGTCAAGAACAAGGGTATCGAAGCGGTAGATTTTCGCTTCATGGATTTTCCCGGGCTTTGGCAACATTTTACGATTCCTGCCACAGGTCTCGTCGAGAGCAGTTTTACCGACGGCCTCGGATTTGATGGTTCCAGCATGCGAGGCTGGAAGGGGATCCAAGAGAGCGACATGTTGGTGGTCCCCGACCCCGACACTGCGTGGATCGATCCCTTCCCCAAGATGAAGACGCTGGTGCTGATCTGTGACATCAAGGATCCCGTCACTCATGAGAGTTACTCGAGGGATCCTCGAAATATTGCGAAGCGAGCGGAAGCCTATCTGCGCACTACCGGAATCGGAGATGAAGCATATATTGGCCCCGAGGCTGAGTTCTTCATCTTTGATGATATCCGTTTCGATCAAAACGAGCATTCTGGTTTCTACTTCCTCGACAGTGTCGAGGGACGATGGAACACCGGTTCAGATGAAGGGCCCAATCTCGGCTACAAGCCGCGATACAAGGAGGGCTACTTCCCTGTTCCTCCGACCGACAAATTCAATGATCTGCGCAATGAGATGATGAAGAACCTCATCGATTGTGGCATCGAAATCGAATGCCAACATCACGAGGTCGCTACTGCAGGGCAGGCCGAGATTGACATCAAGTACAGCTCACTGCTGACCGCCGCTGACAAGTTGATGTGCTACAAGTACATCGTCAAGAATACCGCCCATCAAAATGGCAAGACGGTCACCTTCATGCCAAAGCCGGTGTGGAATGACAATGGTAGTGGCATGCACATGCACCTCTCCATCTGGAAGAACGGGGTCAACCAGTTCGCCGGCGATGGATATGGCGGCATGAGTGAAATCGGCCTTCATGCGATCGGTGGAATCCTCCATCACGCTCCAGCTCTGGTCGCATTGACCAATCCAACCACCAATTCCTACAAGCGGTTGGTACCTGGATTCGAGGCTCCGACACGATTGGCCTACTCCTCGCGCAACCGCTCGGCAGCGATCCGGATCCCGGTCGGGGCCACCAGTGCCAGTGCCAAACGCTTCGAGTTCCGCTGTCCGGATCCCTCCTGTAATCCGTATCTGGCCTTCTCGGCGCTGACGATGGCGGCTCTGGACGGGATCAAGAACAAGATCGACCCGGGTCTTCCCTTCGACAAGGACCTCTACGACATGCCTGCGGATCAACTTGCGGATGTGCCGAGCACCCCTGCGTCTCTCGAGGATGCTCTCGATGAGTTGGAAAAGGATCACGAATTCCTGCTTGCTGGTGATGTCTTCACCCCGGATGCGATCCGCGCATGGATTGACTACAAGAGAGAAAAGGAAGTGAACGAGCTACGGCTCCGTCCACACCCCTATGAGTTCGCACTCTACTACGACATCTAGTCGCGCCGGTCGGCCGGGGGAAGTTCCG
>CAVOEM010000027.1:0-19179 GCA_963694575.1 Planctomycetes bacterium UBA1146
TAGAAGGGAACCAGCGCCGCGGCCAGGTGTTGGCCACTGCCGGTCCGGCAAAGGCGACTCCCCCATCGCGGAACTCATCGACACCGTAGCGGATACACGATGACAGGTGCTGATCGCCGGCGAGGTGAAAGGCGCGCGCTTTTCGAAGCAGGCGGATCGCCTCGTTCCTGGGGGATTGCGGCCAGCCACCCGAATCGCAATCGGCGACCGGAACTTCACCCTCGGGCCAGCCGCCCGCTTCGACGATCGGCAGACTCGGTGTGATGCCGCCGGTTTTTCCCGGTGGCAAGGTGGCGACATTGGAGAAGGGCGTCTGCGAGAGCAGGAACTTCCACTGGGCACCGTAGCCCCAGTCGAGGGCCCACTGATCGAGGAACTTCTCCTGTGCATCGCCGAGCAGATGGAGACCGGGAAGATCGGCATCGACCGGATCGAACTCGGGATTGGTGAACCAGCCGTTGACCACCTGGCCTTCCGGCACCGATGGTCGCGGTGCGCTCTTGAACTGGCGATCGGAGAGCACGGCGATGCTGATACCGGCGTACTCGACACGGGTCGAGTAAACGCTGTAGCCCTCGCCGATCGGTCCATCGATGAGGGGATCGGGCAGGTGCGAGGTCTGGGTCATGTGGATGGCATTGACCTGGCGCGGGGCCAGCTTGTAGCCGCCAGAATCCTGGGCAGTGGTGCCCGGCTCCTTGCGACCGCGCTTGCCGCCGGCTCCCCAGATGTTGCCATGATAGACATCGTGATCATCGGGGATGGTGATGCAGGGAGTGTTGCGGGTCAGTTCGCCAAAGGATCGATACCAGCGCAGAAACTTGGTGTGGTAGTCGAGCAACATCTTGTCGGGGGGGCCGCCTTCTGCACGGGAGATATCCCCCTCGTAGATCTGATCCCCGGCAAAACAGAGCAGATCCGGTTGATGGGATGCGAGCCCTTCTGCGACCTCCTGATGGGGAAACCAGATCGACGATGAGTTCCACGCCAGCTGGCCGGTGAAGTTCTTCATGCACGAGATCAGGCCGACGACGATCGGCTCCGTGTTCTCGGCAGGTTCTGCCCTGACGATTCCTGGGTAATCGTGATTCTTCACCTGGTCCTGGGAGTTGCGGTATCGCAGTCGAACGCGGAAGGAACGGTCGCGTTGGGCATTCCAGTCCGACATACGGAAGCGAACCACCCTCGACAGCGGCTCGAACTGGCCACGTGAAACCGTGGTCCACTGCTGATCCTCGAGCAACTGGAGCAGACAAGATTCGACCTGAGGTGCCGATACCGGGGCCAGCTGTGCGGTCAGTTTCCAGGTGTGGGTGCCCTTTTTGTTTCGTGTCAGGCAGTACTGAACTCCGTAGATCGGCCCGAGGGATTGGTCGTCGGTGGCGACCAACCCTGCTCCGCCCGCACGGAAACTGTGAATCACCCAACCGTTTGAACCACTCTTGCCGCCCAGGTGACTGGCGATCCCAAAGGAGCCGTCGACCAGATTGGCCGGGATCTTCTGCAGTACTGCCGAGGAGACGAGGGTCCCTTCCTTCTTGGCATGGGCAGTGAGGAGTACGCGAAAAGTCGACTCGGAGTCTGGAATCACCTTCAGCCGCAAGAGCCAGGGCCCCTCTCCTCCGTCGCCATTTCTGGTTTGCTCTGGGATCAGTTGACCACGGTTTTTCGGCAGTGGACCTCCGATCGACCAGGAGCCACCACCGCCGCCATGATTGAAGTCGCGAAAACCAACACGGCCATCCGGGTGAATCACCGCCAGGATCCCGCCATCGGCGGCGGGCTTGTCGTGGACGAGCGAGCGAATCCTCGGGTCGATCTTTGCGCTTCCGATGCCGAACAGGATTCCGCCGAAGGAGCCTTCCTGAGGTGGCGCTTGCCAGTCGCTGGAGATCTCGGTCGCCAGTGCGTAGGAACCTTGAGTCGGGTGCGCTTCACGCGTCAGTAGAATCGTTGTTCTGACAGGATCTCGCTTCTGCGAATTGATGCAGTGCAGATTTCCATCACGAACTTCCCAGTCCTGGAGTCGATTGGAATTCCAGTTCGCCCCGGTCCATGTCTGGTCGGGAGTGTTGCTCCAGTCGAGCTGGATCTGCTGGCTGGGGGCTTCGGACCCGCTGAGGAGAAAGATCATCAGGAGTACGGCAGTGCGGAGTAAATTTGTTGGCATCTGGACCCTTTCGCTTCGTGGAGGATGAGGTTTGTCGTGCAATGGAGCAACAAGCACCTCCACTCTTCCGGATCTGATCGTTACACTCGGGTCAAATGGAGGCCACCAGGGATGGAGATTGCGATGAGCCGCTCGATCACCACTTTATTGCTGCTGCTACTTCTTTTGCCGCTGTCGGCTCGAGAGCCACGACTCGAGGCTGCCCATGACGATGCCTTGGTCCGGGCGATGGCCAGCTCCGATGCGAAGCAGGTCAAAATCGCAGTGGAGGCTCTTGCTGCCGAGGGTACTTCTTCGGCGATGGAACAGGTGATCTCCAGGGCACTACTCTCGGGCAATTCAGTGGTCGAAGACGCGGCCCTGGTCGGTTTGCGTAATCTCTTGCCGGGATCTGGCCTCGACTGGTTGTGTACCCAGGCCACAGCGCATCCACGAAAAGAAGTGCGAGATCTCTTGCTGGGTTTCTTGTCGAAGCGCAAGGAATCGCAGTGCTTTCGCGCCGTTCTGCAGGGGCTTTACGATGAAGAAGATAGTGTCGCCTTGAAGGCGATCGAATCATTGCAGGGCAAGGCACACCCTGGTTCGATCCCGCACATGGTGCGTGCATTGCAACATCAAGAAGATCGTGATCGAGACCTGTCGCTGGTGGCGGAACGAATCCGTCAGATGCTGAAGAAGTTGACCGGTGCAGATCTCTTTGCGTCATCGGAATGGGATGCACTGTGGAAGGGCAACAAGAAGGTCCTTGGTCAGGGCAAGAAACTCGATCCGGCAAAGATCACGCTGAAAGGCAGCGGGGTGAAGATCGAGCCTCCCGCCTTTTTTGGACAGGAACTGGTCAGCGAAAAGATCGTGTTCGTTCTCGACACCAGCATCTCGATGCAGCAGAGAGACCCTTTTCCCGAGGGCCAGGAACCGACAGGCAAGGCCGGTGCTGGAAAAACCGGGGTCAACAAGCGAGGGAAGAAGGTCAAGGGCTGGGAGGATTTGCCCGCTTCTCGCATGAGGTTGAGAAGAGTGCAGAAGGAACTGAAGCGGATGATTCGTGAGCTGCCTCGCTCCTTCAAGTTTTGCCTGGTGACCTTCGATGAGGATGTGGACCGGATGTCAGATCAACTGGTAGGAGCAACTCCAGATCAGAAACGAAGGGCCCTCAAGTTCATCGACAACTTTGATCCGGACGGACTCACTTCGACTGACCGTGCTCTCGATTCTGCATTCAAGATTCCCGGGGTTCGAACGATCGTATTGCTCTCCGATGGAATGCCCTATCGAGCCAAGGATCCCATCGACGTGATGGGATTGCTGGAACACATCGAGGCTCTCAATCGGTTCGAACATATTCCGATTCATACCGTTGGCTTTGCTTCGACATCAGGGAATGCAGGAGGATTTCTGGAAGAACTCTCGAGGCGAACCGATGGAACCTATACCGAGGTTCCGTGATCACTCATCGGGCTCCAGTTTTGCATCGAACTGCTGTTCGACCTTGTCGTGTTCCCTGGAGGCTTCTTCGAGCTTGTGAAACGCAGTATCGATCGATGCTCTCATGTTCTTCAGCTCTTGCGACAATTGCGAGATCTGTTCGCCGTCACCGGTTTCCGATGCCTGGATCAGCCGCTGTTCCGTGCTCTTGGCCTTTTCTTCGATGGTGATGATGAGTTTTTCGTTGCGCTCCATCTGCGATCGTAACGGCTTGAGCAGTGCGGATCGTTGCTGGATCAGCTGCGCCCTACCCCGTCTTTTGTCCTTTCGGTTCTCGTTCTTCTTGCGCTCGCCTGTATCTCTGGAACCAGCCTCTTCACTCCAGCCGAAGCGACGCAGGAAAGTGTCGTAATCACCTTCGAAGACACGGGCGATTCCGGCATCGAAAATGACCAGGCGGTTACACGTTTCTCTCAGGACAGATTCGACGTGAGTCACCATCACCACGGCTCCTGGGTAGACATTGATCGCCTCGATGAGAGCCTCGGTGCTGGCCATGTCGAGGTGATTGGTCGGCTCGTCGAGCAGCAGTAGGTTCGATGGGCAAGCCAGTACCCGGCCCAGCAAGGTTCTGGACTTCTCGCCCCCCGACAGGACTTCGACCTTTTTCAGTGCCAGGTCGCCACCAAACATCATTGCGCCACAGATTTCGCGCACCTGGGTTCTGGTCAGCATGGTGTTGGCGCTGTTGATTTCTTCCTCGATGGTTCGCTTGTCTTGCAGCACTCCCATGGCGCTCTGGCCGAACAGGCCATGAACAGTCGATGGATGAGAGCGAATCTCTCCAGAGACCGGCTTGAGCTCCCCTGCGAGTAAGCGCAGTAGCGTCGATTTACCCTTTCCGTTGGGGCCGATCACTCCGACCCGATCCCCGGCTCCCACATGAAGTTCCATCCCGGACATGAGGGTTTCCCCACCTTCGAAGCCGAACTCCATGGTTCGAGTCTCGGTGGACCACTTGCCGGGATTGGGGGTGTGATTGAAGGAGAAGGTGAGGGTGGAGATCTCGTCGAGCTTGTCGAGACGTTCCCGTTTTGCGATCTGTTTCAGGCGAGATTGCGCCTGACTGGCTCGCCGGGCCTTGGCTCGAAACCTTTCGACGAACCGCATCTCGTGTGCGATTTTCCTTTCGGAGTTCATCCGGGTTTTTTCATGCATCTCTTCTTCGATGTAGATCTGCTCCCAGGCCTTTTCCGTTCCTCCGGTAAACTTCCTCAGTTTTTGCCGGTGGACTGCGATGGTGTGGGTGGTGACCGAATCCATGAACTCGCGATCGTGTGTGACCAGCAGCAAAGTTCTTCGCCACTTCTTCAGAAAACCTCGAAGCCATCGAAGGCTGACGATATCGAGGTAGTTGTTCGGTTCGTCCAGAAGTAGCAGGTCTGGATCTTCCAGCAGTGCCTTGGCCAGATTGAGGCGCACCTGGTATCCGCCGGAGAGCTGTTCGGGGGCTTGATCCAGTTGAGCTTTGGAGAAGCCCAGGCCCATCAACATCGCTTCGGCGCGATGGATCTCGATGTATCCCTCTTCTTTGACCTGTAGGGAGAGACTCGCCTCATCGAGAGCAGTCTTCTCGGCGAAGACCAGATGCTGAGAAAGGTGTCCGACACGGATTCCCTTGTGGACGCTGATCTGACCCTGATCCGGGGTTATTTCGCGAAGAATCATCTTGATCAATGTTGATTTACCATGGCCATTGGCACCGACGATGCCGACCTTCTCACCCGCCTCGATGAGGGATGAGGCATTGTCGAAGAGGACCTGCTCCCCGAATCTTTTTCCGATACTCTGGATCTGAAGCACGTGATCTCCTGTTTTGGGTATCCTACCTCTTCCTCAGGGAAAGGCGTATCGTACCCGCAGGCGGAACGAAGAAATATTTGACCTTCGAAGGAGGCCATTGAAGCGCGGATTACTACTGGTGGTACTGGGGCTGAGCCTCTTGCTGGGAATCCGCCACATGGATAGCCGTGGCTGGATCCCGCAGGACAAGGCGCGGCTCCCCTACCTGCAACAGGTTTCCGGGGATCGAGCCATCATCGCTTGGCGCACCTCAGTTCGATTTATCGGAGTACCAAAGATCGAATGGCAACGGGTCGGCGATGTTGCGGATGGATCGCAGCGGGTACACGAGGTCGAGGGCGAGACGGTCCCATCTCGATACGGTGAGAATTACCTCGATCATCATGTAGTTCTCAGTGGATTGCCCCATCGAGCAGAGATTCAGTACCACGCCAGCAATGGCGAGTTGTCGGTGGGAGGTGGAAAGTTCCGTTCCGCACCGACCGATCATCATGATGGGCCGTTGAGAATCTGGGCACTGGGAGACTCTGGCACCGGTGGTCCAGTGCAGTACGAAGTCAGGGATTCGATGGTGGAGTTCCTCGGCGACACGCCGCTCGATTTGATGCTGCATGTCGGCGACATGGCCTATAGCCGCGGTCGAGACGGAGAGTTTTCGGCACGCTTCTTCAGGCCCTATCGGGATATCCTCTCGTCCATCGCTTGCTGGCCTGCACCGGGAAATCACGAGATGAAGAGTTCAACCAGCGTCGACCAGGCAGGCCCTTATTTCGAGGCGTATCTGTTGCCTACCGCAGGTCAATGCGGTGGCGTTGCCAGTGGAACCGAAGCGTATTACTCCTTCGATTACGGTCCTGTCCATTTCATCTCGCTCGATTCGAGCGGAGATGCCATCGACCCGGCGGGTTCGATGATGAAGTGGTTGGAAGCGGATCTGTCGCAGACCGATAGCATGTGGATCATCGCATTTTTCCATCATCCTCCTTATAGCTTAGGTTCGCACCGGTCGAACAACTTCCAGGACAGCGAGGGCCGCCTGGTCAAGATGCGGGAAGTGGCCGTGCCTATCCTGGAAGCGGGAGGGGTCGACCTGGTGCTGGCGGGACACTCTCACATCTACGAACGATCGGGACTGATCCAGGGAGTGTATGGCTACGGGGAGAGTGTCGATCATCCGGTTCCTGCTACGGAAGTACTCCGTAACGATGGCAAGATCATCCGCTGGGAGGGTGAGCGTTACTGGACTGAAGATGGTGGTGGAACCGTATATTCGGTGGTGGGTCATGGCGGGGGCCATGTCAAGAAGACCGGTGACCATCCGGTGATGGTGGAGAGTCAGATAGTCTACGGCTCGGCGCTGATCACCATCGATTCGGATCAACTGCAGATGGAGAATGTCAGTTCGGATGGCGTGGTCACCGATCGGATCATCATCGACCGATCCCCTGATCGACCGGGGAAGTAAAACTTCGAGTGGGTCGCATCGGCTGTCCAGGCCGTTGTACCCTCGGAGGGTGTCACCGCGGCACAATCGTTCGAGTTCAACCGGTGCGAGTCCGAGGAGGGATTGGTCATGAGTCAATCGGCACAGAATGCTGTCATCGCCCAGTCAGGCGGCCCGACGGTCGTCATCAACGCGTCTCTCGTTGGAGTGATCGAGGCGATCCAGGAGACGGGACTGGCCGGTTCCATCTACGGAGCGCGCCATGCGGTGCGAGGAATGCTAGAAGATGATCTGGTGGATCTTTCGAATCTACCAGGAGACCAGTTGGAGCAGATCGCCGGTACTCCGGGATCGACGCTCGGCTCCAGTCGTGACAAGCCAGACGAGGAGTATTGCAAGAAGATCTTCCTGCAACTGGCGAAGAGAGACATCCGCTATTTCTTCTACATCGGTGGAAACGACAGTGCGGACACGTGCCGCATCGTTTCGGATGTGGCGGCTGCGGCGGGACATGATCTCAAAGCGTTCCATGTTCCCAAGACCATCGACAATGACCTGGTTTTGAACGATCACACTCCTGGTTTTGGCTCGGCGGCTCGATTTGTTGCCTGCGCGCTGATAGGTGACAGTCTCGACAACAAAGCGCTCCCGGGGATCAAGATCGATGTGATCATGGGGCGTCATGCTGGTTTCTTGACGGCGGCCTCGGCGCTGGCCAGAAGCGAACATGGAACCGGGCCGCATCTGATTTACTTGCCTGAATCGGTGTTCGAAGTTGAACGATTCATCGCCGATGTGGATCGTGTTTACAGTGCCATGGGGCGCTGCATGATCGCCGTCAGCGAGGGGATTCACGATCAGTCTGGCACTCCCATCGCTCAGAGTTTGGCAGAGCAATTTTCTGGCGAGGTGGAACGAGACGCCCACGGTAATGTGCAACTTTCGGGTAGTGGTGCGCTGGGCGATCATCTGGCGCGTCTGATTCGAGAGCGTCTGGGTCAGAAGTTAAGGGTGCGAGCTGATACCTTTGGCTACCTGCAGCGATCCTTTGCCGGCTGTGTGAGCAAAGTCGATGCAGAAGAGGCGAGAGCGAGTGGTCGGCATGCGGTGCTGGCCGCCGCTGATGGGTTGGCTGGGGCCAGTCTGACGATTCGCCGGATTTCCGACTCGCCGTACCAGGTCGAGTACGTGCCGGTTCCCCTGGCAGAGGTGGCGGGAAAGACCCGAACGATGCCACCATCCTGGATCGAAAACGGATGCGATGTGACCTCGGAGTTCATCGAATACATCACTCCACTGGTGGGTCCGTTGCCTCCACTGGGGTCGATCTAGCGCCAGCGCAGTCACAGCTAGAGCGGCTCTCCGCGAGTTTCTTTTTTCGGCGGATCGGGCTTGTCGTCGACCTGCGGCGTAGATTCCTGAGGCGTAGATTCCTGCGGCGTAGATTCCTGCGGCACACCCTGTTCAGTCACCGCATCTGTTTCGATGGTCTCGACCAGCGCGCGGGTGAAATCAGCGCTCGCAGAGATCAGTCCCAGGATGAGACCGCCGATGAACTCGGGCCCGGTCGGCAGCGGGGATGTCTTGGTCGATCGGAACCCACTCTCGTCGATCCACATGGCCCCGGTCATCTTCCACTCATCAAAGATGTGAGCCGGTGGGATCGATGCGGCATCGATCGACAGGGAAGCTCGCTCTGAAATCGACTGAATTGCCGGGACGATCGAGGGCCAACCCCACTGGAGCAGTGCGCCAGCATCGAGCATGCCGATGCCATTGGGGCCGACCGGGCTCTGCTGGGTGGCTCCGGCGACCATCGTCGGTAACTGGAATCGGCCAGAATCTGCCCCCCGGGTTTCGAGGCGATGAAGCATCTGTTCCAGCACGGTCGGGTGAAGAGCGAAGACCAGTTCATCTCCGATGGAGGTCCATGCGGGCACCACCGGGCTCTCGAGACCGAGGGTCTGTAGGTAGCGGATCGGCTCGCCCTGACCCTCGCGCAACGGGAGATCGAGTGTCTGGAGGCTCCAGCGGATTCCCGAAGACCGGGTGAACAGCTGGAGGAAGGGCAACTGTTTGACGAGCAGTCGATTCCATTGCTCGATGTCGGCACCGGCCAAGGTCATCACCAGACCCGGAAGGATGCCTCTGGCAGTGGGTTCCTCGAACAGGGTGATTCGATGACCGAAGGCGGCGACCAGATCCTCGATCGAGGTGCCGATCAGTGCCTGAATCGTCTTCTTGCTCTGTTCCACCGTCCACTTCACATCCTCTGGCATGAGCGAGACGATGCTCTCTTCGATCTGTTCGAAGATGGCGGGCGCATCGAAGGTGGTCGAGAAGAAGAGGAAAGGATCTTGCGGCAGGATCGAGAACATCTCCGAGGAGAGTGGAACTCCTCCCCCGACGGTTTCGAACACGGGGATACTGACACCGGAAGTGAAGGTGACCTCGTCATCGCCGATCACTCCGACTCCCGCATGAAGGACGCCAATCCGGGTGACCTGGTCGATGACTTTCTCGGCCCCTGGAGGAGCTTCGGCACCGAACTCATCCATCAGACCGAAGATCTGATCAAAGATGGCCGGTAGATCGAACTGGAAGGATGCGCTGATCCGTGAACTTCCGATGCAACGCTGAAGGCCTTCCTTGTATGTCCGGCTGTCGGCGAGGCTGGGTCGTTGACCTTCACACATCTCCAGATAGATCTCGACGCTGCGCTGGCCGCTGGCGACAACCAGCCGTTGCTGATGGATCCCCCACCAGACCTCTTGTGGAGGATCAGTGCCGAGAGTGGCCACGGCCCATCGAGTGTCTGCGAGTGTCTGGATATGTGGATCTTCCTGGAGTAGATCGACCCCCTCCAGCAGCATTGCGACGAGGTTTCGATAGTGCTGCGACTCTTCTCCTGCATCGATGATGAGATAACCGAGAAGCTCTGGATTCATCGGGTTGATATCGAAATGTGGAATGCCGATCGAAACGCCGTGCTTCATACTATTGATGATCATCTGAAGTCGGTCGGCATTGAGGAACACCGGTGTCGATGCTGAAGAATGATCACCGCTGCTGCGAGTGTTCTTCATCACGGGTTCCAGCAAGTGGACCAGGGCCCCGGCGAATTTTTCACACTGTCCACGAAGTCCATCAAAGCGAGGTTGAGACCAGACTTTTCCGGCGGGACTGCTGGCGAAGGAGTCCTCGATTCCGTTCCAGCCGCTGCTTCCTGCGTAGAGATAGCACCCTTCGGGATAAAAGCGTGCCAGGTCATCTGCTCGGACTGAACCACTGGCAAAGATGGTCAGTACGGTGAAAATTAAAGTCAGTTTGTTCAACTGGGTCATCGGGATCTCTCTCTCATCTCGGTCCGGTGACGGATTCTCGATTCAACTGGAGGATGGAGTGGCCGGGAGGATGATGCAATGGTTCAGCGACCCTCAAGACTTCCCGAACTGTAACTTCACCAGTCGTGCGTAGATCCCATCCAGTGCCACCAGTTCGTCATGACCGCCTTCTTCTCGTAACTGACCATGGTGCATCACGAGGATTCGGTCTGCTTTCCTCACCGTGCTCAGGCGGTGAGCCACGATCACCGAGGTGCGGCCCTTGACCAGTCGATCGATCGCATCCTGGATCCGTGCCTCGGTTTCGGTATCGACATGGCTGGTCGCTTCATCGAGTACCAGGATCTGTGGATCGCCAGCAAGTGCCCGGGCAAAGGAGATCAACTGTCTCTCTCCGCTGGAAAGGGTCCGGCCCCGCTCCATCATCGGTTCTTCGAGGCCCAGTTTCTGGCGTGCGACGATGGAAGAACCGCGTACCTGTTCCAGTGCCCAGGTGATGCGGTCGCGGTCGAGGTCTCGATCGAAGCGGATGTTATCTTCCAGAGTTCGTGAAAGAACCGACACGTCTTGTAGCACCAGACCAAAGCGCTCCCGATGACTGGCCAGTGATTGGTCTCGGATGTCCCGATCGCCGATGCTGATCGAACCACTATCGGGATCATGGAAACGCAATAGCAGGTTGATGATGGTGCTCTTTCCTGCACCGGTCGCTCCCACCACGGCGATGGTTTCTCCACTTCCCACGGTGAAGGACAAGTTTTCCAGTACCGGGGTCTTGCCGTCGTAACTGAAGGAGACCTGATCGAAACGAATTTCTTTCGTGCGAGTTACGGAACGGTCTTCGGCATTGGCCACGACCTCTGGTTCTGGAAGAGATGAATCAGTATCGAGGATACCGAAGATCCGTTCACTGGAAGCCATCGCCGATTGCAGCAGGTTGTACTTCTCGGCAAGGTCTCTCAGGGGAGAGAAGAGGCGAGTCAGGTAGGTCCAGAAGAGAAAGAACTCACCAAAGGTCGCCGTGCCGGCATCGATTCTGGCCCCGCCCTGGATGACGATGGTGACCAGTGCGATCACCGACAGGATCTCGACGGTCGGAAAGAACAGTGCATACCAGAAGATACTGTTGAGGTGCGCTTCTCGCAGGGTGCCATTGATCCGCGAATAGCGTTGAGCTTGTTGTTCTTCACGGCGGCAGACCTGCACCACTTCCATGCCACTGATCGACTCCTGTGTGTAGGCATTGAGGTGTGCGAGGCGTCGTCTCATCTCGCGGTAGTGCTTGCGTGCGAACTTACGGAAAACAGTAGTGGCCACCACAACCAGGGGTGTCACCAGCAAGACCATGGAAGCGAGTTCTGCGTTGGTCCAGAAAAGCATCGCGACGATTCCCGTGATGGCGAGAAGGTCCCCCGCCAACGACACGAAACCACTGGCAAAGAGATCGTTGAGAGCTTCGACATCGTTGGTCACTCGTGTTACGAGACGTCCGACAGGATTGCGGTGGAAGAAACTTGAACTCTGTTTTTGAAGGTGTGCGAAAACCTCCATCCTCAGATCCTTGGTGACGCTTTGCCCGGTAATCTCCAGCACCATCGTTTGGATGTACTGGATGAGCAATTGCATCATCAAGATCGAGAAGTAGCAGCCAGCGATCAGCCACATCCAGCCGATTCGTTGCTGGTCATCGCTTTCTTTATCGATGGATTCGAGGCCAACTTGTCCCGCCAGTTCGGTGAGAAGTGCACCGGTTTCACTACTGGCCTGTTCGCTACCGATCGACCTCGAAAGGGGTCCATCGATGGCTTCCTTGACCAGTAAGGGACCGATCAGGGTGAGTACCGTGCTACAGATGATCAAGATCATCGACAGCAGCACCATGCGGCGGTAGGGCCGTAGGTATTTGAGGAGTCGACCCGCTAGTAATCGACTGAAGGGGCGATCGATGAGTTCCTCAACATGGAAGTCCTCGACTTCGTCATCATCTTTACGGTCGTCATCGTTGTCTGGCTTGCGGGAGGTCATTCGAGATCCTCCAACTCACCCTCGACCGTCTGGCGACGCCACAATTTGTGGTATCGGCCCTTCTTGTCGAGCAGGTCTCGGTGGTTTCCTCGTTCGACAATTCTTCCTTCATCGATGACCAAGATCTCATCTGCATGAGTGATGGCACTGAGTCGGTGAGTGACGATCAGAGCCGTGAGATCCTGGGTCCATTTTCGTAACCCTTCGAGGATGGTGGTTTCAGTCTCTGAATCGACTGCGGACAAGACATCGTCAAGGATGAGGATTTGAGGCCGTTGCAAGATAGCCCTGGCGATGGCGATGCGTTGTTTTTGTCCACCGCTGAGTGTGATCCCTCGCTCGCCAACGCGTTGATCGTAGCGGTCCGGAAACTTGCCGATCTCGTCATGCATCCGGACCAGCCGAGACACTTCGACGATTTCATCCATCGAGGCGTGATCTACTCCAAACGAAATGTTGTCGGCGATGGTCGCGCTGAACAGGAATGGTTCTTGTGGAACCATCGCAATCGACCCACGTAGTGAGTCGAGGGAGTAGTGCTCGATCGGTACCTGGTCGATGAATATGTTGCCGCTGTCGGTCGGGGATAGTCGAGGAATCAGGTTCAGTAGAGTGGTCTTTCCGCTGGCAGTCGCACCGACCACTCCGAGAGTCTGGCCACCGGGCAAATCAAAGGAGATCTGTTCGAGGGTCGGCTCTTCTGCTTCTGGATAACGGAAGCACACCTGATCGAAGGAGATTCCGCCGACCCGTATCTGGTGCTCCGGTCGAGCCTTCGAATCGTCCACTGCCGGGGTCGCATCGAGGATCGCCTGGATTCTCTCGGCACTTGCTGCACCGCGGTGAAACAGGTTCATCACCCAGCCAAGGGCGATCATCGGCCAGATCAACAGCAACTGACATCCGTTGAAGGTGGCGAATTCTCCGAGGGTCAGTTCTCCCGAGAGGATTCGTAGGCCCCCGACCAGCAACAGCGTTACCAGCGCCAGATCACCGAACAATGAAAAGGCACTCCCGGTGAACGCTCTCAACTGAGCGATACGGATGTTCTGCTGGAAGTAGGTATGACTCAACCGGTTCATCCGGTCGATTTCAGCATCTTCTACGACGAACGCTTTCACTACCGGTGAGTTGGCGAAGTTCTCTTGTGCGTGAACCGAGATGTCTGCGAGCATCTCCTGACCGCGCATCGATCGGTTGTGAATCAGTGGGCCGATGAATCGTACCGTCATGGTGATCAAGGCCAGTGGAAACAATGACCAGAGGGTCAGCTGCCAGTCGATTTGAAGCATCAGCGTGACGGTGAAGATCAGGATGAAGACGGTCTGTACCGAATACATGATCGCCGGACCGAAGACCATCCTGACAGCCTCGACATCGCTGTTGAAACGACTCATCAGATCGCCGGTGTGCAGTTTCGCATGGAAGGAGCCATCGAGCTGTTCGATGTGTTGAAACATCCGATCGCGTAATCTCTTCTCGATGCGCCGACTCGATCCGATCACCGTCTTGCGCGCCCAGAAAGAAGTGACACCACGGATCAGTACTGCGCCGAGCATCGCCATCGCCACGGGGATTACCAGGTCGAGGCCGACACCGGTTTCCATCCGCTCCACTGCAACCCCGATCAGCCGAGGAACCGCAACCTGGCAGATGCTGGTCACGAGGATCAGCAGTACTCCGGCGGCCAGCACGGACTTCTCCTGCTTGACCATCGGAACCAGGAACCGGAATGCTCTGAGGGGGATCAAAATTGCTCCTGGCCTGGTCTGGTGTTCTACCGCCGGCCCGCTCCCTTGCGGTGAAGATCAGCAACGGTTGCTGGGGTGCCCGGGGAAGTTACCAGAATCCCCTCTAATAGGTGCGTTGTCGAGCGATCAGCGATCAGCGGTCGCTGATGGGCCGTGGCATCGGGGCATTTCGCTGTTTTCGCCACTGATCGATGGATGTGGCGAGCTGATCGACCAGATCGACCCGCTGGTCGGCGAGATCGTCGAGTTCTGAGGGATCTTGTTCGAGATGAAACAGAAGTCTGCGCTGGTCCTCGTGGAATTCGAGCATCTTCCATGGACCCCGAACGATGGAGGTGACCGGTGTTGTTCGCCAGGGACCGTGCAGGAGAGTGCGTCCCTCCAGATAAGCGGGAAAATGCCACACCAGATCTCGATCCGGGATCGTTGCGCTGCCCTCGAGGAGTTTGGTCAGGCTGACACCTTCCAGAGGGACCTCCGTCGGGGCCGGGGCATTGGCCATCTCGAGGATCGTAGGAACCAGATCGGAGAGTTGAATCGGTACATCTTGAACCCTCGTAGCAGAGCCTGTGCCCTGGCCCCAGGCGATGAAGGGAACCCTCACTCCCCCTTCGAACAGCATCCCTTTGCCGCCGCGCAGTGGACCGTTATCGGTGAACGCTTCGAGTCCCCCATTGTCGCTGGTGAAGACGAGGAGCGTGCGATCGGAGCAGCCGGTCTGTTCCAGTGACTCCCGGACTCTCCTCACCGACCGATCGACACTATCGACCATGGCTGCATAGCGATGGCGCTTCTTCTTCTCCTGTGGCAATTGCTGGGCCCAGTATGCGATTTCATCGGGGGGGGCTTGGACCGGAGTATGAACAGCATAGTGAGAGAGGATCAACAGAAAGGGGCGATCCGCATTATCCTCGATGAACTGTACTGCGTGATCGGTGAGCGCATCTGCCAGAGCGGTGCCCGGATCTTGTTCCTCGAGATGGGGAAGGTTCCAGGGGGCGAGGTGAGTTTTCGGGTGGCCCCGTTGATCCCCTGCGATGGAGACATCGAAGCCCTGTTCCGCAGGATCCGCTCCCAGGTGCCACTTGCCGATGTGGGCCGATCGATAGCCGTGGTTGGCCAGCATCTCGGCGATGGTGATCGCTTCCGGTTTCAACTTGTGCTCGGTCCGTGGAGGTTCGAGGCGACGGTTCTTCTTCTTGCCACGGGCTGAAGGACGAACCGTGAAGATTCCGTGACGGGTGACATCTGTTCCGGTCATCAGGCACGCCCTGCTCGGAGCGCAGTTGGGACCATTGGAGGCGGCGCGGGTGAAGCGAATACCATCGGTTGCGAGAGCATCGATGGCGGGTGTCTTCCAGGGGCTTCCCTGGCAGGAAACGTCGGCCCAGCCCAGGTCATCGGCAAGGATGATGACAAATGAAGGAGTGGCACTCGGCTCCGCTCTTTGTAGGTTCGAGCAGCCGAGGCAGCCAATAACTGGCAGGAGCATCCAGAGTGCCAGGTGGTTCATATCGCGTTTCCTTCCGGTCGGTTCATGTTGCAGGAGGATTCCATACCAGGAGTTCGATGGCCACATAGAAACGAGATCCTTGCTCGGGACCAGTTCCTCTGCGAGCCTTCGCTCTGGAGGTCTCGATGAGGAAAAGAAAATTCAGTTGATCGTGGATATTCCGATCCACTGTATTTCATGCGGAACGATGCTCGTGGAGAAGATCCCCGAGGGAGAGGATCGATTGCGTGGAGTCTGTCCTCAATGTGGGAAGATTCACTATCGCAATCCCAAGATCGTGGTGGGAACACTGATCGAGAGAGACGACCAGGTCCTTCTTTGTCGACGCGCGATCGAACCTGCTATGGGTCTCTGGACCCCGCCCGCAGGATTCCTCGAGATGAACGAATCTCTGGCGGAAGGTGCGGCACGAGAAACGAAAGAGGAAGCTCTTGCAGATGTGGAAATCGTGCGCCCCTTTGCCTGCATCGATCTGACTCGAATCGGTCAGGTCCACGAAATGTTCCTGGCGCGATTGAAGAGCCCTGAAGTAGGAGCGGGCGAGGAAAGCCTCGAGGTGAGGTGGTTCTCCTGGTCGGAGATCCCCTGGTCGGAACTAGCTTTCCCGGTGATCGATTGGATTCTTCGTCTCCGAAGGGCAGATCTTGAGGCGCAACGGGAACAATTCCACTGCGGCTGCCTTCGCTGGAAAGATGTTGGATCTCCGATGCGTCTCGATAATTACGATCTGAGTGATTTGCAGTCCTTGTTGCTGAACGGATGAAATCTAGATGGCAGATGTGAAATTGAAATCAACTCTTTGGCTAAAGATCGCGGTCGCAGCTTGGCTCGCCTGGGCCGCCCTGATGATGACCGTCCTCTGGATGGCGAAATGAAGAGGGATAATCGATGATGATTCTAGGATTGGTGTTGGTGCTTCACTCTCCACTGGAGCCACAGGGTGGAGGATCCTCAGTTCCGGATGAGCCGTCGACCTCGGGAGAGGCGGAGAAGTCGGCTTCCATCGATGAGAAGGCGCTGCGCCAGGCGTTGGCAGTGGTGGGTTTACAGTTCACGGACTCGGAACTGGCACAGATGCTCCCGACGGTGCTCGATCGTCTCAACGTATATGCAGCGATGGGTGAGCGGTCCATCGAGAATTCCGTGGCACCCGCCTTCATCTTCAGACCGCTGGAGACGAATCGGGTTCCTACCATGGGCCCGCTGGTTACTCGAGAACCACTACCGGATGTGAAGCGACCAGAGGATCTGCGGGAGTTGCTGTGGGCGGAGATTCCCGTGCTGGCATCTCTGATCCATTCGCGTCAGGTTTCTTGTGTGGAGATGACTCGACTGTTCCTGGAGCGGCTGAGGGAAGTGGATGCGATGTTGCATTGCGTCATCTCCTATACCGAGGATCGCGCGTTGCATCAGGCGAAGACTCTCGATGAGGAGCTGGCCGCAGGAAAGTATCGCGGACTTTTGCATGGAATACCCTACGGAGTGAAGGACCTCTGTGCGGTGAAGGGAACCAGGACCAGCTGGGGAGCGACACCCTACAAGGATCAGAAGATCGAGGTCGATGCGACGGTGGTCAAAAAACTCGACGAGGCTGGGGCAGTACTGGTGGCCAAGACCACTCTCGGTGCCCTGGCGATGGGCGATGTCTGGTACGGAGGGAAAACCCTTTCCCCATGGAACATCGAGCGTGGATCGAGCGGTTCTTCCGCCGGTTCGGCGGCTGCCGTGGGTGCGGGTGCGCTTCCCTTTGCCATCGGATCAGAAACTCTCGGTTCCATCGTCAGCCCCTCGACTCGTTGCGGCAACTCTTCACTGCGGCCGACCGCTGGCAGGGTGTCTAGATTCGGCGCGATGGCGCTCTCGTGGACGATGGACAAGATCGGCCCCATCTGTCGTAGTTTGCAAGATACCGCAGTGGTACTCGATGCCATCGAGGGTGCCGATGGTCTCGATCTTGACGGAGTGGATCGTCCCTTTGAAGTGCCGGGATCGATGTCGATTGAGGGTTGTAAGATCGGCTACTCCCCCGCGGCGTTTGAACGAGCCGAGGATCATCAAGTGGTACTCGATGAGTGGAAAGAACTGGGAGCCGAGCTGGTAGAAATAGAGCTGCCCGATTATCCGGTGTGGCCAATGATGACGATCCTCTTTGCCGAGAGTGCGGCAGCTTTCGATGAGTTGACCTGTAGTGACCTGGATGATGAGTTGGTCGAACAGGGCCCGCAGGCATGGCCCAACAGTTTTCGTGCTGCCCGTCTGATTCCAGCGGTGGAATACATCCGTGCCCAGAGGCTTCGCACGATGCTGATGCGGGAAATGGCCTCGGCCTTATCAGGGGTCGATGCATACCTTGCGCCGGCCGGTGATTTCAAGACGCTGGGTGTGACCAATTTGACCGGCCATCCGAGTCTGGTGGCCCCGTGTGGCTTCCAGGAGAACCGGATGCCGAGAGCGCTGACGATCATCGGACACCCTTACGATGAAGCAAGACTGGTGGCGCTGGGAAGTGCATGGCAACGATCGACCGCCTATCACCTACAACGCCCTGAACTTGCAGGTTTGGATCGAGATGGAGCAGAAGGAAACCGCTGAATCCGGTGACCTGCTCGATCAACACATGACCGCCTGGTCCCATGTTTCCCGGCAATCTGGGTGATTCCCCCCTCGATATGGATGCTTTTCTATGGAACGGGGAACCGGTCTGCCCGGATCTGCGTTGAGCCGGGTGCCCTTGAACATGTCGGAGTGACAATCCAGCAAGCCAAGGGACCCATAGATGAACACTAGAATTTCCACCCACTGGCAGTGGCGTCAATGGGAGGCAGAAATTCACAAGCTGCCAGATTCTGGCAAGAGATAGGAGTTTTGATGTCCAGTTACGATCCTGCAAAGACAGCGGTCCTTTTGGTCGGCTACCAGCGCGATTGGTTTGACAGTGACGGTCTATTCAACAGTGTCATTGAAGAGTCGAGCGCTCTCAGCGGAACCGTTGCGAACACTGTCGCTCTGCTCGACACAGCTGTCGAATCGGGGATGACCGTTATCTCTGCTCCGATCGCATTCAGCGAGTTTTACAATGAGCTGGAGAATCCGATCGGAATCTTGAAGATGATCAAGGAAGCCGAAGCATTCAAGGCGGGTACCAAGGGTGCCGAGACCATCGACGCGATTTCAAAGTTCGGAGAATGGATCGTCGATGTTCCGGGAAGAATCGGCTTCAATGCATTCAGCAACACCGAGCTTGCCCAGGTCCTTCAGGCCAAAGGCATCGAGACTGTTGTCGTTTGTGGAGCAGTGACTTCACTCTGCGTCAACGCCACCGGCATGAAGGCTTCTGAAGATTACGATGTCGTTGTTCTTTCTGATTGCGTATCCGGTCGCACTCAGGTCGAGCATGACATGTTCTGCAATGAGTTGTTCCCTTACTTCGCCGAAGTCATGGATCACAAGAGTTTCATTCAGAACATCAGCGTAAAGGTATGATTCAAGAGGGTTTCATCCCTCTCGATCGAGAAGTGGAAGCGCAACATCGTCTCGTCGAGGAAATCGCGGCTCGTAAGGTCCGCCAGGAAGCAATCCTGGCGGCACTTCCGGAAGTCGTGATCTTGCTCGACGAGGCATTTTGCATCCAGTACTCCAATATC
>CAVOEM010000028.1:0-18731 GCA_963694575.1 Planctomycetes bacterium UBA1146
CTCTGTGCTGAGATTCTCTGTGTTGAGATTCTCTGTGTTGAGATTCTCGATGGAGGCCTCGGTATCCCCAGGTGAGCGGGACAGGTACAGAAACTGTTGTTCCAGGTCGACGGAGACGAGACGATGGTGCCAGTACGAGTCGATGCCGCTTTCCTGGGCCACTGCCTGGGCGAGAATCTGATGGAGACGTGGCCGTTCTACGCACCAGATCTGGTCTCCATGACTACTGTACGATTGCTCCCGCACCGCTCCGCGCCACGGATGGATGGTACGGCCCACTAGCGGTGTGCAGTTCTCACGAACCACTGCGGCCAGCTGTAATTGTTCCAGCACCTTCCAGCCACGTGCTGATAGGACAACATTCACCGATCGCCCCTGGTCCGGAAGTATTTTGGCTGGATCCGATCGGCGATCAAAGAGCTTCACCTGGTATCCGAGTCGAGCCATTCCGATGGCGGTGACGGAGCCGACCAGGCCTGCTCCGACGATATGAACACTTCCCGGAGATTCCGATTCATTCTTCATCGGTGGCCACCTTGGTATCGAGCAGGGGTAGCACATGTTCGGCAAAGGTCGCCATGTTTCGTTCGACATCCTCGGAATCGTGATTGTTGAAATCGAACCACAACATCAATGTGTCTTCGGGACGGAATAACTGCTCGATTTTCTGGGCTACATCTTCGGGTGATCCGTAGACTGCATTGTTGAGTTTCTGGGGAAGTTTGTTTTCATCGATGGTTCCCTCCATCGAAATCTGCCAGGCGCGAAGAGCCTCCATGGCGCGGCCTCGGGCCTTTTCATTGCGTTGTTTTCGATCCAGCCCAGCCGTGGCATCGACGAAGATCATCACCGTCCTGGGCATGTACTGCCTCTTCCAGGGGCCGCCGTCATCATGGTAAATCTGTTTCATCCGTTGATGAGTGGCATCGATGGATTCTGGTGAGGTGGTCGAGAGATTGAAGATGCGACAGGGAAGGAACTGATTGATTCTTGCTGCGGTGTCGAGGTCGGTACTACCCAGGTAGAGCCGCAGAGTCTCCAGGGGGCTATCCTCAGGGATCAGTTTCGAGCGATTGAACTTGAAGAATTTGGGCACATCGATGGCATCGGTCTCCTTGCCGTGCGCTGAGAGAACCGCTTGCCAGTGCTCTTCGCTCCGGAAGTTCTCTTTTCGTAACTGTTGCCCTGGGAGGTCGGACGAGGCGAGCGCTTCCCCGTTGAGAAGACGAACGAAAATCTCGGATGCCTCTCGTAGCAGCAGACTGGAGATCACCGGCCAGGCGACCTGTTCCATCGGATTCCTGGGGGCCAGGCCATAGACCTCTTGCACGAAGGAAAATCGCCCGCTGCCGAAACCTAGCCTCAGTTTCCTGTCCGATGCCGGTGACAGCTCCTTGAGGGTGAGAAAGGTACGTAGCGCTTCGGCGTGGGCGATGGGTCCGCCGTTGACGACGATGCTGTGAAGTGCGGAACCGATTTCAATCCTGGATGTTTGTGCCATCAAGAGGTGGGCGAGTTGCAGGATATCGGTGTTGAGACAGACTTCACCTTCAAAGTGCGGAAGCACGGGGACCTCGCCAGATCGATGCTGCTCTTTCAGGGATAAGTGGGCCCCACCGATCCAGGCGGTTCGGAAACCCAGTTGATCTGCCAGCTTCACCTGTCTCAATAGGTTGTCGAACATCTGTCGCTCATCGGGAAGTTGGCCACGAACTGCGATCTGTGAGAAACCGAAAAAGACATCGTAGATGCGGCTCACTGGTCGTCACCGGAAGCGTAGTCCGCCTTGGCCGGGAGCTCTCCTGAGACGAGGTCACGAATACGACCGGCAACGACACGGGTCAGGGCAAGGGTCAACTTGTGTGCTGCGAGGCTGTTCGATGCGAGTAACGAGTCAAATCCACTGCGAGGGATTCGCATCAGAATTGAGTTGTCCACGGAGACCACCGATGCGCTTCTTGGTTCCCCGTCGAGAGCAGAAAGCTCTCCAAAACAATCGCCCCTGGATAAGGTCGCCACTTCTTCTCCACCACGGATGATCTGTAACTCGCCAGCATAGAGCAGGTACCACGCATCCCCTTCCTCACCCTGGTGGACGATGATCTCCCCGGGAGAGCCTCGATGTAGCTGAACGATGAAGATCAACTCGGCCAGCTCTTCTGGAGAGAGAGATGCCATCAATGGATTGGATTGCAGGAACTCGATCAGTTGATCGACCGCCGGAAGATCCGGTATCTGAGAGTTCTGTACACTGGTCATCGCTATACTCCTTGATTGAACGTCCAGGGAGACATCGGAGCGGAGAACTAGCAGTCAAACAATTATCGCCTGAGCGCTCGCGCCATGATTTCGATATCTTCCTCGAAGGACTCCGGTGCCAGGGGACCGAAAGAGAACCGAAAGAAGTTGTTCAGTGAAGACTCATCTCCAAGACGACGCATGTCACAATCGGTTCCCTTGAGGATCGCCGCTCCATTCTCGAACAACCGCTCATTCAGTTCGGTGGCTGTCTGTCCATCGGGCAATTGACACCAATGGTAGAATCCACCTTTACCCGTGAACATCCTCAAGCCAAGTTTCTCGAACGCTTCACCATATCTCTGGCGCTGTTGCTGGTAGAAGCGGGGAATGGCCTGTCGTACCTGTTCGATCCGCCCGGGGGCCATCAATTCCAGTGCGTAACACTGGCTCGGATGGGAGACCCCGCCCATGCCATAAGAAGAAAAGTTACCGAGGATTTCGATGTGACGTTTTGATGAAATTGCCCAGCCGATTCGAATGCCGGGGGACTGCAGACCCTTGGTTGCCGCCCCGATGACGAAGATATTGGATTCCTCGATGTCCTCGATATGAGACATGGTGCTGATGGGGTTGTTATGAAACATCTCGTAGGCTTCATCGATGAGCAACCCACAGTTTGAGTTGCTGGCTGCCGCGACCAGAGCATCGAGCTCGACTCCGGTTCGGGTGATCCCGGTTGGGTTACAGGGATTACTGAGAAGCATCATCGTTCGAGGATGTGAACCGGGAGCAGTATAGTTCTCGATGGGAGGGCAGAACTCATTGGCTGCATTGCTTTCGACCAGTTGATAAGGAACACCGAGGCGCTCAAGAATGTCGAAGTAAGGGGTGTATTCGGTGGAGGCGATCTTGATACCGATCTCCTTCTGGAGAAAGAGCAGTACCGAGAGAAGCGCAGGCCTACCACCCGCAAAAACCATCACGTTCTCTGCATCGATGGATGCACCGTAAAACTCTCGATAGTAACTCGCGATGCGTTCTCGAAGAGCCGGTAGCCCCCATGCTTTTGGGTAACGGAGAGATTGAGAAGTGACGTCTACCGAAGTCGGCAGTTCAGGTCCCCCTGGAATCTGTTCAGTGAGCGGGAAGCCCTGGCTCCAGGGATGGGTTCCTGCTTCCCCCATCGGTTGCCCGAAGGCAGTTTGAAAGGAGTAAAGGGTCTCGTAAATTCCCATCGGAGGCGTCGGTTTGAGGAAACTCGGACCGCTACCGGTGGTCGAATCTTTGTGGAGAGTCTCAGGAACGGTAGGAGTGAGATCTGTCATAGGGCACCTCGCTGCTGTCACTTCGATCGGGGTGGAAATAACTGTTAGCCTAGAACAAGATTTCGATTCAGGTACGGGGCATATTGCCACAGGAAAAGCCACAGAGTGAGCAATAATTATCAAGTAGTCATGGTGCTCAAGTGGGGCTACCCACCCTCGAGTGCAAATGGATTCTATTGCTTGTTGGATTGTCCTGGAGATCCCTGTTGATCTGCAGTGGAGAGACGATGCGAACTATTGCTACTGCGCGCGAGTTCGAGCAACTGGGTCAGTTTTTCAACGATTTCAGGTTTATCCAGGTAGCGGTTGACCTGCTCTGCTGGATCGTCGCCGAGGTGATAGAGTTGGCCGGCGGGGGCATCGGTTGTGGGCTTGAAACGGCTAAAACCTCCTGATCCCTTGCCAAGGATCAGTTTCCAGTCTCCCTGGCGAATGGCAAAGACACCGTTGCCGGAATGATGGATCAGATAATCGTGAACAGGCGACTTCAGTGTCTTGCCCTGGAGTGCATCCAGGATGTCAAAACTATCCTCGGCGCTATTTTCGGGGAGAGAGTGACCCACCAGTGTCGAAAAGGTGCGCATCAAATCGGTCAGGATGATCGGCTCGGTAGAAGTCTGCCCCACGGGTGTTTTTCCGGGCCAGCGCACCACGTAGGGAACGCGATGACCGGCTTCCCAGGCATCCGCCTTCATGCCACGCCACGGTCTCGATGGATCGTGGTCAAACTTTTTTACCGATCCGATGGGACCACTCATGTCGACGCCGTTTCTTTGTGGTGATCCGTTATCGCTGGTGAAGATGACGAGGGTGCGATCCGTAGCGCCGGTACGATCGAGCGCCGATAGAACCTGGCCGAGCACCCAGTCGACTTGATGGACGAAATCGCCGTAGATCCCCGCCTCGCTCTTGCCGGCAAAGTGTGGCGAAGGCGCGATGGGTGTGTGTGGGGCGGTCAGCGGTACGAATAGAAAGAACGGCTGCTCTGGATGCTTGGCACGCTTCTCGATGTAAGCGGCCGCTTTCTGGGCAAGAGTCGGCAACACCACCGACAGGTCCCAGCCGGCCAGCGTCGGTCCTGCGTGGCCGAACATCCTCTTGGGCTTGTCGACGCTCGGAATGCCGACACTGCGATCGTTTTCGATGAAGCAATACGGCGGGAAATTGGGGACGTCATCGCCGAAGTAATAATTGAAACCGCGAGAGGTGGGACCACTGGCGATCGGTCGCGAGAAAGCGATTCTCTTGCCCAGTGGAACACGTTTGTTGGCGGCAATGGAGACCCCATCAAACTCATCGCTGACATATCCGTCCGTATCGATGGGCCAATCCCATCCCAGATGCCACTTTCCGATGCACGCGGTGTGGTAACCGTGCTGCTGAAGCATCGCCGGTAGCGTCAGGCGGTCTTGCTCGATCAGCGGTAATGACCATGGCCACAGCACGCTGCGTTTCAATTTTGTTCGCCAGGCGTAGCGACCGGTCAGCAGACCGTAGCGAGTCGGCGAACAGACACTCGACGGAGTATGAGCATCGGTGAAGCGTAGACCTTCGGCGGCGAGTCGATCGATGTGTGGAGTCGGGATCTTGGACTGATCGTTGTAGCAACCGGGATCGCCGTAGCCGAGATCATCGGCCAGCACGATGACGATGTTGATGGGTGGATCCTTCTGTACGGCAGCATCATCGACAACTGAAACAAGAGTCAACAGCAGCATCCCAGTCAACATCGAAGTCACCTCCTGGTGATAGACGGTTTCAGTCGGAAGCGGTCTTTCGAATCAGGGTCATGCCCATGTCGTGGCCATGGCCGTGCTCGTCCTCTTCGATCTCCCAGCCGTATTTCCAATGCCCCCACAGCAGATCATCGAGTTCTAGTTTTGACTCACTGATGTTTGCGACCAGATCGCTGTAGTGGATGGCACTGCCGAGATGGACCACATGATAGGTCCGATCACCGATGAGCAGAGAGTCCTCGACGCTGACTCCCTCGATGGCTTTCAGCGCAGAGATCACATCGGTGGTCTTGATACCATCCCTGGAGGAGAGGGAGATCCCCAGAATCTGCGGCTTGAGTCGCCAGCGGCTTCGATTGGACTTGAACCCGGCCAACTTTATCGCCTCTGTCACTTGCTCAAGTCTCAGTAACGCCTTGGGCCCTCCGCCACCGCCGTAGAAGAGCAATTCACCATCTTTGACCTCTGGGTGGAGGAAATTCCTGTTGCCGAGGACATCTTGGAAAGCAACTACCAGGGCCGGTAGCGAGTCCTCGTCGATGCCCACGACAGGAATGGTGAACATGAAGGGACCAAGTACCACCGGAGAAGCTCCCCAGCAAGAGACGACGCAGATGACGGCAAGGGAGATGATCACACTCTTCATGATGGGTTTCCTTTCACCGGTCTGGATGATGGAAATGCTGATTGTTGATCATCCATTCCCCTACAAGTCTCCGCCGGCCAGGATGAGAGAGCAACTACCAAGCGGCCGAACATCAATGCTGGGCTGTAGATTGTCCGTAATCGACCGGATCCGCGGTCTCAGCGTCACCGCAGAAAGGGCATGACGGTGCTGGAGAAGCAGGAATGAAGAGGTACATGATCGTTTAGTTCTGGTCGGCGATGTGGACAGCTCCATCGCGGTCGAGAAGGAAGCCGAAGCCGGCACCCGCTGGTTCGATGTTTGTATCCTGGAAGAAGAGTGGAGAAGCCTGTTATGACGTGGTGGATCGCCCTCACCTGATTTCAGATCTCTTCGAGGGTGATGGTCCCTAGCCCTTTGACACCATCACCTCGGCTGGCAATGGGCGAGAGTTGTAGGTAGACGCCATCGAATAGCCGTAAGCACCGGCGTTGAGAATCGCCAGAAGATGTCCCTCGCGCACTTCAGGCAAGGAACGCTGGAGAGCCAGATCATCCTCTTCACAGAGACAGCCGCTGATGTCGATGACTTGCTGTGATCCCTGTGGATTGGAGATGTTTCGGATCTCGTGCCAGGCGTCATAGAGTTTGGGACGAAGCAGTTGGTGAAAGCCTGTGTCGACTCCGGCAATGATCCGGTCACCGAGTTGTTTGATGACATGCACTCGGGTCAGTAGTGTTCCGCTCTCTGCGACCAGGTAGCGCCCCGGCTCGAACCACAGTTGAAGAGAACGCCCGGTTTCGTTTTCAAACTGCTCGAGTGGTTTCGTCAGTGAAAGTGCCAGCGCATCCAGATCCGGATGATCATCTTCAGCTCGATAGGGGGGACGAATACCTCCACCAAGATCGATGGCTCTGACGCTCGGGAGCTTTCTGGCCAGGTCGAGCAGCACCGCGGCGGCAGCGCCGAAGACTTGCTCATCGAGAATCATCGAACTGGAATGGACATGAAGCCCCTCGACCCGGATTTGATGCAAGTCGATCAGCCGCAGTGCTTCTGAAATCTGATCCCCACCGATCCCGAATCGTGATCGTTGATACCAACCCGTGGCATCGCGGGGGGAACCAGGCATCACCAGACCAGGATGAACTCTCAGAGTGCACGGTACATTGCCCTGGTAGGCCTCACCCAGTTTTTCAAGATAAGAGAGATTCTCGATGTTGAGTCTCGCTCCCAGTTCGATCGCCTGTTCCAGCTCATCAAAGGGAACGCCGTTGGGAGTGAACAAGATCTCGTGGGAATCAAAACCGATATCCAGAGCCAGCCGGATTTCATGGATGGACACCGCATCGATGCCAAGGCCTAGTTTTTTCATCAGGCTCAGGACTTCGCGATTGGAGTTGGCTTTCATGGCGTAGTGAATGCGGTGATCAAAGGCAGAGAAGGCATCTCGAAACCGCTTCACTTGACGGCGAATTGTCTGCTCATCATAGAGATAGAGCGGAGTGCCGTGTTGATCGGCGAGAGCCTCAACATCGTGCCCGGCCAACTGCCAGCGACCATCGACCAGTTGCATGTTGCTACTCCTTCTGAGAAGAGCGAATCATCGCACAGCACAAGCCCTGGAGCATCCGCATCTACAGTCGATCAGTTTATCCAATCCCGAACATATCCACGGCGACACAGTGGGTTACCGGGTAGCCGAGCGGATGGTCTCCGAATCTTCCCCGTGCAATCTTTCGATCCATCGCTGTAGCTCGTTGATTCTGCGTTGTTGGCGGCCTGTCGGATTCTGGATGTATTTCTGAAGATGCCAGAAGGTCATGCCGTGGGCGCACCAGCGCACCATCATCGGTAACGAATCAAGTTCCAGGGGGGTCAGGGTCCGCTTGGTTTGATAACCCTCGAGGAGCGCCCTGATCAGCTCGGGATCAGGATGATCATCCCGATAGCCAAATCCTAGCAGGGTCATTCCGACATCGAAGAGAAGTGAATCTACGCAGGAGTCCTCGAAGTCGATCAGGGCCACCAGTTTTCCATCTCGAAATATGGTGTTGTCGGGAAACGCATCGGCGTGGACGAATCCACGTGGAAGTTCGATCTGGAGGAAGGATTCGATCTCGAGAGTTTCGCGCTGAAACCTCGAGTGGAACTCGGGGTACTTCTCCAGTTGCGCAGTCTTCGAGTCGAGGAACTCCTTTGCTTCCAAGATGTCACTCAGTGATCTGGATGAGTAACCAGTGGGGACCTCGAGGGTAGAGAGTAGGCCGATCGCCTCTCCCACCTGACGAGCGTTCTCAGGAGTCACTGCGGGTTCTTCCCCCTCGATGAACTGGTAGATCATCACCATCTCTTCATCGATAAAGGTGATGGAATCACCATCGGTTCGTTCGATCGGATAGGAGGCGGGAAAATCACTGCTTCGAATCGAGGAGAGGAAGTTGATTTCATCCTGAATTCGAGCCACTGGCTGGGTACGACACAGTCGGGCCAGGTAGGTCCCTTGAGTGGTGTCTGTTCTGAAATTGATGTTGGAGAAACCGAGCGGTAGTCCGGTGATATTATTGACGGATCCCAGTCGACAGGCTTGGATGGCGGCATGGATCGCTTTTGTGCAGCGTTCATCCAGTTTGGCGATTTCTGGACCAGCCATGAACCAATGGCCTTTCGTCGGGAGATACAGAGGATTGTATCGGAGTTCAGGGAGCGTACGGACCGCTAATTTCCGCAGGAAGTTTGATAATTGACGATTCTCGGGAACCGAGATCGTGTATTTTCGTTGATTGTGGTTGAGGACCGATCACTCATCAGTATTGAGGGGATTACAACATCGTCATGCAGACAGTAGTTATCCGGTACCTACTTGCCTTACTACTTCTTCAACTGTGTGCGGGCCCGTCTCTCTGGGCTCAGGGCTGACCTGCCTGAGCCAATCCAAACGCTCCCGATGCGGGGGCGCTGGGGTCCGGTCTGGGCTCCCTCCGACACGGCACTGGTACCTGGCAATATCGACTTTCCCTCACCCGTGGGTTCGGATTCGATGGTAGCCACGATGAAGAAACCGGCGTCGATTCGGCTGGAGATGTCATAGCGGTTCCCTTCCATCGACATGAAGTCCAGCTCGACATCGCACGGTTACAGTTCCAGATGGAATACACCTTCGATGAGCCGTGGGCGGTTCGCTGGCGTCTTCCCATCGAACAGAAATCGAGAACAGCATCCATCGGTAGCATCGATCCTGCAGCAACGCCGATCGAGATCGAAGCGATGGAGCGAAACCTGCAACTTCATCACCCGAGCCGCACCCTGACCGGTTTTGGCGATATGGAGATGCTGCTGTGCTGGCATCGCCACGATGTTGGAAAAGAAGGGGCTTTTTTCTCGGCGTCGGCGGGGACCACCTTTCCACTGGGGCGTACCGAGGGCAACCCCTACATCGCTGGCGATGTCGGTGAGTCTCATGAGCACATCCAGTTTGGAAATGGCACATTCGACCCGATTGTCGAGATGTTCTACAGCCGACCGCTCGGCGAGGACTCCATCATCAGTGCTTTTTGCCAGGGCCGATTCCCGGGCTCCACTAATGATGAAGGCTTTCAGGGATCGCAGTCGATCCAGGGCGGGATCGGAGCGATGAAGCCACTCGGCAATTTTGGGGCTGGCGAGACTTCCTTCGGCCTTGCGGGGCTACTCTATCAGGACTACGGGCAGGCGACCTGGGATGGTGTGATTGACCCGAACTCGGGTTTTACGACCCTATCGGGAACTCTCGGGATCAGCTGGAAAGATGAGGAGTTTCGCAACTGGAGCCTCACCTTGGTCTTGCCCATCTCCATCGACACCCCCTACTCCTCCGTTGGTAGTTATGAATCGGGTCCGGTGCTGTCACTGGGGGTTGGTTTCTAGTTCACGAACCGATCAAAGACCTGTAGCGATCTCTCGGATAGACGGATGTTCATGAAGATTCTGATATTGATCTTGACGATGATGGGCACACCCATCGTGCCCGCAGACAATTTCATCGATGTGACGCCTGGGAATATTCCGCTGGTTCTCTCGGCTCCCCACGGCGGTATCGAAAAACCACATGGAGTTCCCGATCGCACCAGTGGCGTGCTGGTTCGAGATACCAACACGCGCGAACTGGCTCTCGAGTTGGCCGCAGAAATCGAGAAACAAACCGGCGGAAGACCCTTTGTCATCACGAATCGAATGCATCGCATCAAGATGGACCCCAACCGGGCCATCGATGAGGCGACACAGGGTGGGATATTCGCTGTGGCGGTATATCGGGCATACCATTCAGCAGTGGAAGCATCGTGCCGCGCAGCGCAGACGATCGGGAATGGCAAGGCGCTGCTGGTCGATCTTCATGGGCACGCACACCCGCAAGACTGGATCGAAGTCGGGCATCTGCTGTCATCCTCTGAACTGACAGTTCCAGATGAGGAGCTGGAGGATTACGAATGGATTCGCGGTCCTCGCAGCATCGGTGCATTGCTGGAGAAAGCGGGGCTGAAGGCGGTTCCCTCACCACAGAATCCTCACCCCGCTGGAAAGAAGTACTTCAGCGGCGGATACATCACGAGCCATTACCGTAAAGATGGCATGCGCACGCTTCAATTCGAGTTACCCGGGAGTCTGCGAAGAGTATCTGGGCGCGCGCAGAGCGTGCCAGCCCTGACAGGTGCGATCACGAGTTTGATGTCACAGTGGGACATCAAAGCCGGCGCCTCGGTTGAGGAGGCAGCAACCAGCCAGCAGGTGGGATCTCAGCGCCCCAATGTCATCATCGTGATGACCGATGACCAGGGGTACGGAGATCTCGGCATTCATGGCAATCCGGTGATCAAGACCCCGAATCTGGATGCTCTTGCCAGGGAGAGTGCGCGACTCGACCCATTCTACGTATGCCCGGTCTGCGCACCGACCCGTGCCTCACTGATGACGGGTAGGAGTCATCAGAGAACCCGTGCCATCGATACCTACATCGGTAGAGCGATGATGGATACCGACGAGGTAACCATCGCCGAGATCCTGAGGGATGCTGGTTATGCGACCGGTATCTTCGGCAAGTGGCACCTGGGAGATTGCTATCCGCTGCGTCCCGGGGATCAAGGGTTCGAAAAATCGCTGGTGCATCGAGGCGGTGGCATCGGCCAACCATCCGATCCTGTTGGCGGCGAAGGTAAATACACTGACCCGATCCTGATGGACAACGGTGTGCCGCGCCAGATGAAGGGCTACTGCACCGACATCTATTTCGATGAGGCACTGAAGTTTGCTCGAGAGGCGCACCAGCAGGACAAACCTTTTTTGGCTGTCATCACCGACAACTGTCCCCATGGTCCGTGGCATGACGTGCCGGCCGAGGAGATGGCCATCTATGAGGGGGTCGATCTTTCTGCCGCTTCCTTCCCTCAGGAGAAGGGTGCCCCGCTGCGGGGGAAATGGAATCAAGACCAGGTGCGACGCACTTACGCGATGATCACCAACATCGATGAGAATATGGGGCAGATGATCGAGCAGATCGATGCGATGGGAATCGGCGAGCAAACGCTGGTCCTATTTTTCACCGACAACGGTCCTGAAGGTCGTCGATTCGTCAGCGGTTATCGCGGCTCCAAGAGTAGCACCCTGGAGGGGGGCGTTCGTTCACCTCTCTTTGCCCGCTGGAAGGGGCATCTGCAGCCGGGGGCTCGCACCGGAAGAGTGGCAGCCCACATCGACATCTTGCCGACGGTGCTGGAAGCGTGTTCGGTGTCGCTGCCGGATGGTTTGAAGATCGACGGGGTCAGTTTTCTGGCCGAACTGGAGAATCGACAAGTGAAGCGAGATCCGCGCACCATCGTCATCCAGGCCCACCGTGGTGATGAGCCACTGCTCTACCACAACTTCATGGCTCGCAACGGTCGCTGGAAGTTGGTACACCCATCCGCCTTCTGGCGCGACACCTTCGAGGGGCAACCCAATTTCCAGCTCTACGACCTGGAGGCCGATCCTTACGAGCTCGACGATGTCTCCGATGCCCATCCGGAAATCGTCACCCGTCTGCTCAGCGACTACGAAGCGTGGTTTGAGGATGTCTCAGCGGAGCGAGAAGATCCGTGGGCACCGCCGCGCATCATCATCGGAACCGAGCATGAACAGATGACGGTGTTGACGCGCCAGGATTGGCGACATACCCACGGTCGTCCATGGGCTCGGGATTCACGCGGTCAGTGGCACGTGACGATCGCCAGCGAAGGGCCCTACCGTGTCGACTGCCGTTTTTCTCCGAAGCCGGAACCGGGGGTGGCCACTCTCATCTGTGGTGATCTGAAAGTTCAACAGGCCTTGTTGCCAACCACACGCACCTGCAGTTTTGCACAGGTCATATTGCCCACAGGCGATGCAGAGATGGAAATTCATATCACCCACGGCGAGCAGATCCGTGGCATCCGTCAGGCGGATGTAAGGAAGCTATCCGCTGGAGAGTAAATCTGCCAGCCGCTGGACCCTTAGCGAAAGAGATCCACAAACCGGTAGGCCTCGCCCATCTGTTTCCTGATCAAGGTTCCCACGCCCGCGATGCAGCAGCACACGATGAAGGGAAGGGGCAACCAGGGAACCTCATCGATGGGAAGATAGATTTGCCTCCATCGAATACGCCCCTCATCCTCTTCCTCTCTGGCCAGGCGACTTTCTTCGCGGGATAGGTCGAGTTCATCCATGGTGACCCAGACATGGATTGACTTCAGACTGAAAAAAATCTCACCTCCTATGAGGGTAACCCAACCCACCGTTCCACCAATCCACATCACAGTGGCGAGGTAGAGAGCGAGGCTATAGCCCAGCGAGGAATTTTCCTTCATCGATTCCTCCAGCCATCCAGTTGGGTCTCTTTCCTATCCATCCATCCGTTTTCACGGTCCTACGTGACAGGAATTCTCTCGAAATTGAAGGGCATGATCACAGTCCATCTCCAGCGGGATGATGAGCGGAAGAACGAAGATGCAACTGTCGGATCCTGGATCAGTCCTTCAGTTTTTTCAGCTGCCGATAGTGGACAGTGATTTCCAGTCCGCCGATGTAGGCCACTAATAGCGAAGCCCACATTCCATATTTGAAGCGGATCCCTGGATCGTCGAACTGGAACATGTTCTCCAGGGTCAGTTCAGGCATCGGCCCTGCTGCGAGCCTGACGCAGAAGTAGCAAAGGGCCATACCGCCTACCAGTAACAGGAAGCCACGCCGGATCTTGCGGCTGGACTGCTCGTGAAGCGCCTTTTTCAGCAGCTCTTTCTTCAGGATCGATTCTTCGGTGCAGGTGGTTTCCATGGAGCGCATCATTGCGGTTGGAAGGGCAACCATCCAGCACCAGATCGAGGAAATGGCTCAGGAATCGGGCCGGATGATGGTTCGTACCGCCTGCAAAGCAATCTTACCAGCGAGAACAGGGCACTGCTGCTGGCAGATGCTCTCGATCTCAGACGGCTTTCGCTGCTGCTCATCGAGCAGTTCTGCGGGGATCTCGACCCCTACCAACTCCTTTTCCACATCGACATTCTTCAGGCCCAGCGTCTTGATTCGCACCGCTTGCAGGCGGCCATCGATCTGTTCTACCGAGAGGATCCGGCTGACGGCACCGATTCGATCCTCCGGGGCCACCGTGTTGACATGAGATGATCGCTCGAGCACTTCGTCGATGACTTGTCTCAGTTCTCGATCACCGATGGCAAAGACCAGAGACTGAACAAATCCACCACAGACGACAATGCCCTCGCGGCCATAGCGTTGTGAGTCCCAGTGGATCGGGTGGGTATTGCGATAGATGGTCGAGAGTGCCAAGTTTTCGGTCCAGCCGATGGGACGAACTGCAGGATGCAGGATCACATCATCGGTGGAGAGGTCTTGCATCGGGGCTGCTGGAAAAGAATCCACGGACTGGAATCGGTCGAGCAGGGTTTCGCCGATATCGGTGAAGTACCGGGCATGGTCGCCAGGATCTGTATTTGCTTCACGATCGACAGGAGCAGGGATCGGATCGTAGTAGGAACGCTTCAGCAGCGAGAAGACGCGCTCGTCGCGCTGGTTGACCAGGATATGAGTGGTGTGGATGACACTGGCATCCCCGCGCGATGTGTTTCCCATCCGATCGAGCCGGGTGAAACTGCGGAAGGTGTCTCCTTCTCGCACGACTGCTTCCTGTCGAGCATTCTCGAGACCGAGGTGAAGGCGACAGGTTTGCGAGAAAGGCTCTACAGAGAAACAGAGTGTCATGTTGAGCAACATCGATGCTGGAATGGCGATCTCTTCGAGTCCGCAGCCGGTGGCATATTCTGTACTGGTCGAGATGCGGCTCGACGCTGGAAATGCCGACTGCCATGCCGTGCGCCAACTGGCATCGATGGTGACTTCGTGGGGGCTCTCGAGAATTTCACCGGGACGTGCAGTCTGGAGATTCAGACCGTAGACGGGGAAACGACCTTGCATGGTGATCAAGCTGCCTCTCTGGACTCCTCCTGGGTGTCGGCCATGATCTTCAATGCTCTCTTGAGCATTGGAGGACCGATCATCTTTCCGTCCAGTTTGGCGATGGATCCTTGCATTTCAACGGCCTCGATCACTCTTTTCGAGTGCTCGATCTCTTCCTCGGAGTAGGAGAACACCTCGAGCGCCTTGTGCATCTGACGAGGGTTCAGCGTGAAGCAGCCGTCGAAGCCGAGACTCTTCATCCGCTGGTTATGTTGTTCGAAGGCATCAAGGTTGTCCACATCGGGGAACACCGAGGAGATCGCTGTTAGCTGATGTGCCTTGGCCGCCATCAGGGTCATCTGGCGTGGAATCTCGACTGATTCTTCGCAGATTTCGGCACCCACCTCGAGGCAGTAATCGACATGTCCGAAGGAGAGGGCAACATTGCGATCGGATGCCGCTGCAATCTCCGAAGCTCGGAGCACTGCACCGGGTCGCTCGATCAGCGGCACGAATGCGGTGTGTCCTTTTTCCAGTCCCAGCATCTGCTCTGAAACTGTGACGATCTGTTCGATCTCGACGATATCGTTGGCGCAGCTGATCATCGGCAGCAGCAATCCAGAGAGGTCCGGGTGAAGGCAACTGGCGATGTCTGTACGCATCTCGGTCGGGTTGTCAGGTCCGTTGATCCGCAGGATAGTCTTGCGGCCCTGCAGGACGCCTGACTGGAAAAGCTGACGGATCCGGGTGCGCTGTCTTGCCTTGTGCTCGGCGGCGATGCTGTCTTCCAGATCGAGCAGCAGGGTGGCGCTCCGAGGCAACCGACGGATTTTCTCGATGTCGGTGTCTACCCGGAGGAAGAAGAGGCTTTTGAGGGCCGAATGCCCGCTGAGGCTGTGTTTGGGTGGGTGGCTGGTTGGGTTTTTGATGGCGACCTCCTATAGAGGTCTATCCGGATCTCCGGGCTGATCGGACCGATGATCGGTTACTTTTCTTGACGCCATATCGCCGAATACGGCCTTTCCAGGCCAATTCACTGCAGCGACTCACCATCGAGCCGAAGAAATTCGACGGCTGCCGCGGCATCTGACAGGACTCCCGCCAGGCATAGATGCTCTCAGGGGCAGGTGTTGCTGGCACAGCCCAGTGTATCGCTGGTCGGGTCCGATCCGCACACCAGGTTCGGTTCCGGGTGATCGGGTCCGCCGCTGAACAGATAGGCCAGGAGGTAGACCGGATCGGAGATATCGATGGATCCGTCATCGTTGTGATCGCAGGCATCGGAGCAAGTGATGGGTCCGCCGCCGGAAAAGAGGACAGCGAGGTTGAAGATGGCATCGGCCAGGTTTCTGGAGTTGTCCGAGTTGCAGTCGCCGCGCAGGAAGGAGGGCATCGTTGGAAGCAAGACGACCAGATCGTCGATTGGCATTGCACCAGCACAGCAGAAGTTGGAGTAATTCACTTCGTTGGATACTCCCAGCGTCTCGACAAAATTCAGCCAGCTGCCCACACAACTACCCAGGGCGACTCCAGCGGGAATCGTCGAGTAATTGGCCTGCAAGCCCTCGATGGAGAATGGGAAATCGATAGTTTCTGTCCCTGTTGGCCCGAACGTGATGTCCACGGTCCAGCCATTGGAGAGCAGATCGATCAGCATCAGATCCGGTCCGTTTCCGCCATTGATCGCTGATAGATCTCCTGTAAGGGCGATGCTGTCGATTTGCAGCAGCGCTGGATCATGGGCGACCGCCATCGATAGTCCGGTGACAGAATCCAGCGAGAGAAGAGCAGGATAGATGACCGGCTCGACCACCACCGATCCGACCCCGGTATCGATGTTGTAACTGCCGACCGATCGCGGAATCCTGTAGATCAAGCCAGGGTCGACGAACCCATTGAAGATGAAGGTGTCGAAGGTGATGGGGGGGTACTCCTGGCCACCGGAGAAAAAGGCGGAGTCGACTGCCGGAGTTGCAGGAGATGCGGGGCAGAACTGGATTTCTGAGTACTGAGCTCCGCTCGGGATCCACTCGTATTCAATCATGTACAGGTTGTGATTGGCATCGGGGGCCAACGTAACTCCGCCGACGTTATCGATGATGCAGGTCGCCGTGAATCCACCGGGAAAGGTCAACACCTCGTGAAAGGTGGGAGGCGTGCCGAGATTGGCCAGAGACGATCCGAAGGAGAGGGAGGCGTACTCGCAGCTACTCGGATCATGGCACAGGGTGATCGACCAGCCGTCGATGTTCGATCCGAACTGGCTGTCGAGTGTGACGGAGACGAGCGGCTCGGGTATCAAGGGAGTCGATGCCTCCAGGATGAACAGGTCGGATGCTCTGGTCGGCTCGGTTCCGATGGGGAACAGAGCGATGATCAATGCCGGAATCAGTAGCCTGTGGAGGAGTGGGTTCCCTCGATGAAGATACGAGAATGGAAGCATCACCAGTACCGTCACAATCCAAAACGGGGGAGTCTCGATTATACTACTGCCGCAGATTTGGCTCAATGGTGCAACCGTCGTCTCATCTGAGCCTCGCGGGAGTTGGCGTGGCCCTCTGGCCTGAATCCAGGTTCCTCTGTAAGAATTGACTCGTGACCCGGGTCTCTCTGGCACCTATTCTACCTCCAATGCTCTGTAGAGGAGGACTCGATGCGTCACCTGATTTTGATGGTTTTTGTGGTCATTTTCCCCGCCCTTATTTTGGCGGATGCCCCGGCACCGGTGAAGGTTTTCATCCTTGCTGGTCAGTCCAACATGGAGGGCAAGGGGGCAGTCAACACCCTCGAGTACCTCGGTGAGGATCCCGAGTACGGTCACCTGCTCGCCGACATCCAGAAGGATGGCGAGTGGATCGTCCGAGACGATGTGTTCATCGATTACCTCGGTCGAAGCGGTCCGTTGACGGTGGGGTATGGATCGAAGCCCGGAGCCCACGGACCGAGGATCGGTCCCGAACTGGCCATCGGTACCGTGCTGGGAGATGCCTTCGATGAGCCGGTGCTGTTGATCAAGACCGCCTGGGGTGGCAAGGATGTGGCGAAGGATTTCCTGCCGCCGTCGATGGGCGGGCCCGGCGAGTTCTACAGCAAGATGATGGAGAACGTCGATCGAGTGCTGGGCGATATCCAGTCGGTCTATCCCGGCTATCAGGATCAAGGCTACGAGATCTGCGGATTGGTCTGGTTCCAGGGCTGGAATGACATGGTCGACAAGGACAAGACCGCTGCCTATGCCGAACGATTCACCGCATTCATCGATGACATCCGCCAGCACTGGAAAGTTGACCACCTGCCGGTGGTGATCGGCGAACTCGGATCCGGTGGCTTCAAGGCTTCCGGTGGCGTGGCTCGCTTCCGCGCTGCTCAGGCTGAAGTCGCTGCGGTCGAGCGCTTCCAGGGCAATGTCAAGATGACGCTTACCGCTCCCTACTGGGATTGGAATGCCGATCAGATGTACCGAGATGATGTCTGGAAGAAGGAGGAGGAGAAGCACAAGTTCTACCGGATCGCCTCCGACCGCCCTTACCACTATCTCGGCAGTGCCAAGATCTACTACCTGATGGGGTGGGCGATGGGCAACGACATGAAGGAGTTGCTCGGCTTCGATGGTCTTCCGCCGAGAAAGAGTACTGGAGGTGAGTTCTATCGCTTCGCCCATCGGGTGGTGCATGTACCCGAAGCGGTACAGCAGCACATCGGAGGGGCCCACGGTGGATTTGCCGTCGATCGCATCGCCGATGGTGGAGATGGTTCGACCTGGTTCTGCCTCAAGGGGGTGGGGCTGGTGCGGATCGATCCTGAACTGACCACCATGAAGGTGATCGGTGGCGACGATGCGATCGTCAACGCCAATGTTCACAACAGCTGCATCCTGCGCCAGGGCAACAAGAGGTTCCTGGTGCTGCCATCGGATGAAGCACAGAAGATCTTCATCGTCGACGACAAGGGCAAGGTGATACGGACCTTTCCCAATCCTTATGGAGATGGTGGGGGTGCTTTCCGTGTCTGTGATGTCGAGGTGGTGGAAGGATTGATGTTTGCGGCCAACGGATACGCCGACAACATCATCTTCATCGCAGATCCTTTCGCCGGGAAAACAGAGCAGCCCGATGTCGGGGTGTGGGCACCGATGACCTTCGGCGGCCGTGGTACCGCCCACGGCAAGTTCGGCACCGCCCATGGCATCACTGCAGTGCCCGGTACCGACGTTTTCACCATCGCTGATCGCGCCAACGCTCGCCTCGAGAGTTACACCCGAGAGGGTCGTTACATCGGTGGCATCCAGTTCGAGGCGGGCACGATGCCCTGCGATGTCGATTACGCCGGAAACCTGGCGGTGGTCGG
>CAVOEM010000029.1:0-18507 GCA_963694575.1 Planctomycetes bacterium UBA1146
CGATGGCTCAGCCATCGACTCCCGCGCTCGCATGATCCAGTCACTGAAGACCCTCTACTCGCAAGACTGCGCGCTTAAACCTGCGCGCGTAAACCTGCGGGTTAAAAATCCCACGAAGTCTGAGTGTAGAAGTAGGTGGTCGATTCGAGCTCGCTCGAATCGGACGAAAACTTGCCCACTCCCACCTCCAGTGGCATCAGGCCACCGAGGAAGTCGGCGCTCTGCGCACGCCTCACCACCAGATCCAGTTCCGTTCCCCAGTCGGCGCCCTGGTCCGAGGCCAGGTTGTGGAACGCAAGATCGACCTCTGAGTTCATCAGTTCGGTCGTAACGCCGAAGTAAAAATCGCGCACATTGCTGGTAGGCACCAGGTCGGCAATACCGTGAGTGCCGTGAGGCGAGCCAAAGGGTGACAGGAATGCTTCCTGGCGGGTGGCTCCGGCAGAGGTCCCGGTGGCGGCGATCTGCCCCACACGCCAGTCGAGTGCAGCAAAATCGCTGCCTGCATCCTGATGGTATGTCCCCTCGATGGAGTAGAAGAGAGAATCCAACTTCTCGATCGCATCATCGACGACATCGTAACGTTTTCCATCCTGGAGGGCGTACTCGAAGTCGATTCCGACTCGCGGGATCAATCCTTCTCTCAGGGAGAAGAAGTAGCCGTAGGTGTCCTCACCGGAACTGCCCGGATCAGCATTCCCCTCCGCAGTAGCTTCATCCTGGTTGGCCAGGTCTGCGGTGTACTTCCAGTAGTAAAAACTGCCCTCGACAAACGGCAGCGAGTCGACCGCCAGGTGCGCCCCGTAGAAGTGATCGCCGGCACCTGCCGCAGACGTGGCGTCCTTATCCAGCGTCAGGAAGTGAATGTTCAGATCGAGGTTTCCATCGAGAAAATCACTGTTGAGGTGATACCCATCTGCTATGGCAGGGCCCAGGTTGCCCCAGTCGGCACTGTGGATCACCCGCCCTTTGTCGTAGGTCGGAACTGCCGTACGACCCAATCCCATGCTCCAGCCACTGAGGAACTCTAGATGTTCGTTGAGATCTGACAGGTCTGCCACCTGCAAGTACAGATTGCGAATACTCGGGCCGCCGGTCGAGATGCTCGCATCTCCATCGTCACCGGTCAGGGTCCTCGCATCGGTGATACCGAGGGCGAAACCGATGTTGTCAGAAAATGCTGTGGTCATCCCGATACGGGTTCGCATCATCGTGATGGTTTCTCCGTCAGTTCCAGTCAGACCGTCCCACGGGTGGGAGTACTCCCAACGCAAGCGGAGGTCCGTATCAAAATCGAGATGATCATCGGCCTGCAATCGCTGTAGATCGCCCACGAACATCGGAGTGAACATCGTAGCGACGATCGCTCCGACGACGAAGAATTTACGAATCATGATCCCACTCTCTTCCTCCGGGCACTGGCGTTTGGATAGCCTCCCCCCCGGACAGGAGACATCCTGCCCGGAATCCTCGATCTGGCAAGAAAAACTGTCGGAGAAGGGACTCAAAAAAAGAACGAGGACGCGCGCCAAAGGCGCACGTCCCCGCTCCAAGCAACTCAAAATCCGGGGTGTGGAGTTCACTCCACAGCTCGGATATTAGAAATCCCAGCCGGTTCCAAGGTAGAAGTAGTCACAATCTTGCAGTGCCGAAGCGTCATCTGCTGAGAATGAGCCGTAGCCAATACTCATGGTGACATCACTTCCGCACTCCCAGGAAAGAACCACATCCACTTCAGTTCCGATGTCGTCGCCAGAGCTATCCTGCGCCAGGGTGATGAAGTCCACCGAGGCAGTGACGCCGTCCATCGGAGCGAAAGAAGCTCCGATAGTGGTGTTATCCACATCCGCACCTGCAGCATTGGTTCCGACGGGCATGTCGGCAATACCGTTGGTACCGTGCGCTGCAGCACTGAAAGCATCCCAGTCCGCGTCAGCAACGGTATTGCTGAAGGAGAGGTCAAAGCCCTCCATCGCGTAACCAAGGCTGATACCGGTCAGGGTACCATCGTCAGCAGTGTCATTGTCACGGGTGGCGTAAGTCACATCGAGATCGACTCCGGCGAGGTTATCGCTGGCGATGTTGTTGATGTTGATGCCCACGTTGCTGGTATCTGCCGCCGCACTAGCACTCCAGTAGGCAACGTCGATGTCGGCGAATCCGCCCGCCATGTCACCGAGATCGAAGGCTGCGCCCAGCATGCTGTCTGCAGCACCAGCGGGGGAAGATCCTCCACCGAAGTACCAGACATCTACACCGATTCCGCCCATATCCGAGGCGAGGTGGTATCCGTCGTTGTTCGCAGGAGCTGTGTCTTGGGCCCAGTCATCGGAATTGATGATCCGTCCCCCGTCGGGGTTGTTCATGCGACCGACTTCAAGACTCCAGCCGGCGAGCATGCCGCTGGCCGATCCCAGGTCTCCAACGGATGCATACGCTTCCTGCACTTGGAACGCAGGTGCCGAAGTTCCTGGTCCACTCGGAACACCGAACGCAAAGTCGTTCCGCAGTGTTGCGGAAAACGAGACATTGTCGTTGATGGCAGCACCGAGATCGATGTTTGTCACCGCTGACGAACTGTTCGAGGAGGCAGATGTTTCCGGGCCGGCGTAATCCCAGCGCAGACGCAAATCTCCCCCAACTGTAACTCCGTCCGCCAAGGCGACGGTCGGAACCAACATGGCCAAAGCCAGTACGAGCAAAGTGCTCTTGTTCATGATCACCCTTTCTTCCCCTTGTACTCCGGCGGACTTGCCGACGATCCTTAGGGGATTCCCTTACATTGCTTACTTCGCGGCGCAAGCGAGGATCGGAAGGCTCGTTCATGCCTTCCGGGCCTTCCGGCCCTCGCCTCCGTGGAGGGCAACAGGCCCTCGCTCCATGGGCGATAGGAGAGTCGGATACGAGAAAAGTGGCAAGACCTCTTGCGACAGTTTTTCTCGATTACGGGCGTCTCGGAGCGCAAGATCGGACTATTATCGGAACTCACGGGGGTCGCTTCTGGGATCCAGATCGAAACTCCAGGGAGCTCACTGGACATCTGTAAGTCCTTTATTTTTATATAGTTCCGAGTCTAGAAGATGGAGGTTTCTGGTGTCGCGGGCGGAGTTTTCTGGCGCCAATATGTGACTTCATCTCGAGGGCCGATCGAGGGTAAAAAAAACTCTGAGAAACGGCCCTCCCAAGGCAACTCTGCCCACTACTCCCCTGCGAAAGGGTCTCCGATCGCCGTGATATAGGTGATGGCATGATCGCTAGGTAACTCGAGGATCTCGGTCCACATGTCATCGAAGAAGCCTGCGAGGCCACTGACCCCCAGACCCTGATGAACGCAGGCAAGATTCAGTTGCTGACCGAGGAAGCCCGCATCGAGGTGAAGGTATCGATACGCTCGATCTCCCCATACCTCGACTGCTCGCGGAAGATCCGCACTGTAGACCAGCAAGCATGCGGCATCCCTGGCCAGCTCTTGCCCGAGGCAAGCACCATGAACTCGTCTTCTCTCATCGCAGGATCGAATCAGGTGGAGTTGATGTTCGTCGGGGAGGTAGCGCCACACACCTTGCTCCAGTCCCCTGACCCGATTCATCACCAGGTGAATTTGCAGTGCCGGTCGTGCATTGAGATACCGGACCGGACCAGGTGTCGCGTAGCGGTGCGCAAAATCGAGCACACGATCGAGATCACGTCGATCGACGGAGGCTCCAGTGAACTGGCGTGTCGATCGACGGCTCACGACGATCCCAGGAAATTCATTGGAGATGTCCCCGAGAGTTTCGACCAGCGGAAACACCCGGGTTCCCTCGACTCCTTCAAGCCAGACCGGCGGATCGGGAGGCATCGTCACCTCGGCATCGTGATGAATAGAACTGCTCTCATGAATCGCATGGATCGGATCGGACTCGAAATCTGGCGGAGCCTTCGATCGACCCGACCTCTTGACCGCAGCCACCAACCCGTCAGCCGCAGTCGAAACATCATCGGCGCGACGAAGCGGGACCCCGACCAGCACGCCTTCCTCTTCCGGGTCGAGAAACAACAACTTCTGCAGCGCCGCATCCTCGAACCCCGCCAGCGGAACCGCCTGGAGCCCCTCCTGCTGTGCTGCGTGAACCAGATTCCCCAGTACATGGCCAGTATCCAGCAGGATTCGCCGATATGCGCGATCGTGGTAGCGCCAGCGGGATCTTTGCCAGACCCCGCTGAGCAATGCCACCGCCTGGACCCCGTCGAAAGCCGGATGAAGCCAGAAGGAGGAGGCGATTCCAGGCAGGAAATCCCCCTCCAGCACCGAAACCAACTGGTGATTCGGTACCGAGTAGGCATAGAGTCCGTCCTCGATGCCACGAATCCCCCTCAGCGCCAGGGTGATGTCGGTGGGATAGAGTGCTCCCGCCGAAGGGGCCGCACGAAAGAACAAGGACTCGTCGGAACCTTGCTGGATCCCCGTCACTCCGCCGGTGAAGTAGAGGATTCTCGAGAGAGCACCGACAAATTCAGACAGTAGTGCAGGATCCACAGGTCTCTGATCTTCCGAGGGCCCCAGTGGAAAGCCGGGAAAGGGCAGGTAGGGCACCAGATCGATCGGTTCCGATGCGTGCCACTCCTTGTATGGAGTGGGCCGACTGTCCAGATCTGGACGAGGAAGCAGGCCCATCGATCGGGGCGAATACTTGGTTTCCTCATGAAACCACTCTGCAATCGAAGGAGTGCGCCTGGGATCCACCTGTTAGACCTCGAGTTCTTTCGGAGCACGATTGAAGTTCCGACAGCCGTCGCCGGTCACCAGCACCACATCTTCGATCCTGCACCCTCCATGCCCCGGGTAATACAGTCCCGGTTCCACCGTCACGACCAGGCCCTCCTGCAGATCGGGGCCGATGGCGGAGATGCGAGGGGGTTCGTGGATGTCGAGTCCGAGACCATGCCCTGTGCCATGGAAGAATCCTACCCAGGTCCCGTCTCGCTGCTCGGTCGGGAAACCGGCCTCCTCGAAGATCTGCTGGACTCGCCGATGGATCTTCTGACCGCTGGCTCCCGGTCGGATCATCTCGATGGCTGCCTCCTGTGCCCTCTTCACCGCAGCGTACATCTTCTTCTGCACCTCGCTGGCCTCTCCACGAACCACCGTACGAGTCATGTCTCCCCAGTAGCGATGAGTCATATGCTGCGGATAGATGTCGATGATGATCATCTCGCCAGCATGAAGTGGACCCTTTCCCACATCGTGGGGATCACAACCTTGATCGCCGGGTGCGATGATGAAGGGACCAATCTGCAGTCCCCGCTCGAGCAGGAAAGCCCGTACCATCCCCTTGAGGCGTTCCGAGGTGAGAGGCTCCCCCTTGAGTTGGAGCACCCCATCACCCCCAGGAACACTGCTCCTCACCGCATCGATCGCCATCAACATCGCGGCCTCGGTGGCTGCCTGAGATTCCTCGAGACAGGCGATCTCATCGGCTCGCTTGATGGCTCTCTCGGGGAAGAAGGGGTCGGGTCGAGAAACCACTTCGACGCCACCTTCTCGCAAGGCATCTGCAATCCGCAAGGGGAATCGGGCGGGGACCTCGACTCGCTCGATTTCTCGCTGTCGGAGCAGGTGGAGCACGACCGCCTCGAAGGCCACCGGTTTGCCATCGGCCTGACGAGCGCCCTGTTCCATCTGGGAGTACGAGACCACTTCATCGACCCGTGATTCCTTTTCCCCCCGACCGAACTCGAGATCGGTCAGCATCACGGCAGAGCCTCGTGAGTCCTTCAGCCAGGTGAAGGGATCTCCCGCTCGAAATGAGGACACCCACAGCAGGTCTGATTCCCTCTCGCTGTCGTCGATAATGAGTTGTGCCTCTTGCGGTCGATTCATGGGTCTCCTCCCGGGTATGGACCGGATGAGTGATGATCCTACTCACCCCGACATGGGCTGGGCAAGGAGTCGAGTCGACGCTTCCGGCCAGAGCGTCGTATTCTTTCCTGAAGGCGGAGCCCTGGCCCGGGCTCCGAGGTGACGGGATGCTCCAGGGTGACGTCAAAAACCTACCTCTCTCGGCCCTGCTCCAGGGTCTAGATGCGAACCGAAACAGTGGGATCCTCTCCATCGAGAGCGGTGATCTCGCGTTGCGTCTGGGCATCGACGGCCGCGGAGTGGAGCTTCTGGCCGATTTAGACCATGGATCCTGCCCCCTCGGTGAAATCCTCCAGACCCTCGATATCCTCCAGCAAGAGCAACTCACCAACATCCTGGCCAATCAAGGCAACACCTCCCTCGGCGATGCACTGCTACGATTTCGGCTGATCGATACCGAAATGGCGACCGGCCCGATCCGGACCCTGTTTCAGGAGAGAATCCTCGATCTGTTCCGCTGGACCGATGCCAGGTACCGATTCGAAGTGTGCCCATGGCAGAAGGAAAGACTGTTCACCGGAGAAGCGGTCGCCCCCGCCTTGCGCTTCCCCATCCCCTCATTGCTACTCGAGGTCGCCCGTCGAGAAGATGAAGAACAACGCTTCCAGGATGGGTGTGTGCACCCGCAGGAGATCTACCTCACCACTGACGATAGCGCATCGCTGGAATCCGCCATCGAACAGGCCTTTCCCATCGCGCCGCTGCGCAGCAAGTTCGTCAAAGCCTTGAAAGAATCTCGCCCACTCCATGCGGCGTTACAATCGAGTGGCTCCCCCAGGTTTCTGGCACTGCTCTCGGTTCGAGTACTGCTCGAGTGTGGACTGCTGGAACCGATGCCCACTGCTGAAAAGAATGCACTGGTCGACCGACTCATCCACCAGAGGCTAACCAGGCGAGCCCTGGAAATCCTCCGAAGCACCTTTGCCCTCGGGGATGCCGATCACCCCTGTCTCGAAAAACTACATCCGCTGCTCCTGCAAGAAAAAGCGCCGGCGGAGGAACGCCAGCAACTTCTGGCAGCCCTGGCCAGCGCTCGGAAAGAAGCGGGAGACAGTGCCGGGACCCGCAGCGCCTTGCGCCAGCGTCTCGATCTCTGTCCCAACGACCTCGATTCCCTGATGGCACTGATCGAGGAACTCCCTCGTGGAAGAAGCCGCCGTGAGACCGACAAGTTACTGCAACGCCTGATCGACACGGTCGAAGACTCTCAGCAGGCGCTGAGAGCCGCCGAAGTGATCGAATCGAGGCGCGGAGTCGATGCGAGCAATAACACTCGCTGGCTCGAAAGTTGTGCGAGATTACGGGTTCAGGGAGGAGATCTCGAAGGCGCCTCCCGCTGGATTCACTCGCTACTGCGGGAATCTGTCCGCAAGAACAGAAAGGTAGCATCGGTCGAGGGGATCCTGGCCCTGCTCAATTCCATCGATGCAGACGCTCATCGCCGCTGGCAAGGACGCCTCGCTCGCCGCGGAAGTGTCGCCAGCCGCAGTGGCGGAGTCCTGCTCGCTTCGGCCCTCGCTCTCGGCGTGTTCCTGGCTCTTCAGAATTCTTCCCCCTCGTCGGCAGTCGCGGAAGTGGAGGTTTTGCCACCCCCTCCACCGCTGTTGACCTCGGCTGCAGAACCAGCGCAACCGGCCATCTCCACCGTCTTCAGACCCGGTGAACTGGAGCGAACCTTTTCCAAGGCCCTGCGACTTCGTACCGAAGGCCGCTATGCCGAAGCGCTCGCAGCAATGCAGCCACTGGAGACCATGGCTTTGCCACTCACGACTCGCAGGTCCATCGAGAAGACGCGAGAGGAACTGGCAAACTACCTCGATTCAGCCCGGACTCAGTTCCTCCGCGCGGAGCAGTGGGCAGCCGAGGGAAGAGAATCGCAAGCGCTCCAGCTGCAACTGCAACTGGTCCAGGAGTACCCTCATTCTCCCCTCCTCGACCAACTGATACTGAAGATCCCCACCGAATTGATTCCATCGGGGTCCAGGGTCCTGATCGACGGCCAGCCGATTTCCGTGACCCGCAACGAGGCGGGCGTCGAGATCCTCAGCCTTCCTGCCGCGAGATCGGTTCTGCTGACCGCCGTGAGCCCGGGCCACGAATCCCAGATGTTATGGCACCAACCGGGGCAGCACTCCTCGCTCTCGCTCAAGATGTCACGACTCCCGGATCAGATCATCTCGCCGGAGGTACCCTTCACTTCGATCATTCCTCAGCAGGGCGTGCCGCTGGTCGTGGTGGTCGATGATCACTCGAAGATCCACGCACTGTCACTCGACGATGCCCACCCTTCCTGGCATCTCCCTCTACAAGGATCGGGTGACCTGCTCGGCGGTGCACTGGTGAAAAATGAGTGCTTGATCCTGACCACCACCACCGGGCGCCTGATGCGCATCGATTCCAGAACCGGGGCGATCTTGTCGGAAACAGAAATCGACACCGACGGTGGGATCTTACGAGACACTCCGGTGTCGATCGATTCGATGGTCGCCGTCATCACATCCCGAGGCATGGTGCACGCCTACGATTCTGAAACACTGACCCCTCTCTGGAAGAGTCATTTTGAAAGCCTTCGAAGGGGCGCACTGCAAGCCACTTCAGAATCCCTGGTGGTCACCTCCCCCGATCAGTTGATCGGCATCGACCCCAACGACGGGTCCACTCGCTGGCACGCTTCTCTCCCACACAGACCATTGAGTTTCATCGCCACTGGAACATCTATCTTCGTCGCCACCGATCAATCGGTGGAGGGATTCAATGGGACTTCCGGAGAGCCGCTCTGGAGTCTGCCCGTAAAAGGTACGACCGCATCTTTGCACGCCACCGAAGACCTGCTGATCCGAATCTCATCCGATGGCTCGGTCGATCGTATCGAACCCCACACCGGCAGCCTCGAGTGGTCGATCACCGGCGACTCACCGCACCTCTCCTCCGCGCTCGGCGAGGAGTTACTGGCGATCGGGGATACCGAGAAAAACATGCAGGTGTTTGACCTGGCCACTGGGGAAACTCTGTGGACCCACCAGGGCGATACAAACCTGAACTCGGCCGTGTTTCAGGGTGGCCAACTGGTGATCTGCGACGATCAAGGGACCCTGAGGATCTTCAGACAAAGTGCGCAGGGCGACGATTTGCCCGCAGTGGCTGGACCATCGTAGTCTTGAGTACAGACCATCGACAGTTTTAGGAATCCAACAAGAAGTTCCGGAGGATCCTTGGGAATCATCGAATCCTGGATGAGAAGACCTCGTCATGACGAGGAGAAGCAGATGGACCTGTTTGCTGCCGGGGCAGAATCCCGGTTGTTGCAGGCTGCAAATCGCTTCGATGATCGAGGCCAGCGCCTCGCCGCCGCTCGCTTGCTCCGTGCAGGAACGGTTCGCTTCCACCCCTGGCCAGATGGTGAGTTGGCACTCGATCAACTGGAGCGAACCCTGGCTCGCGAATCCCTCCACACACTTCAAGTCGCGGTTGAATCACGTTACTCCGCAGCCGATGCCGCTCGACTATCATCCGCACTCGAGCGACTCGGGGACTCGAGCGGCGCTCTCGAATGGGCTCACGCAGCCATCGAAGAGGATCCTTGCAACCCGGAGGGATACCTCGCCATCGCCCGCGGCTACCTGCGGCGCTTCCGTCGTGACGAGGACGCAGTGGCTGGCCTCCAGGCACTGAGATACCTGACCAAGGCTTGCCAGTTGCACGCAGGCCACGGCGAGTGCTTGAGATCCCTGGCCATGTTGCTACTCCTGTTACGAGCTCCTTCTGCCGCCACCAAGGTGATGCGGCCGATCTCCAGGGCCACTCCTTCCGATCCGATGGTACTGATGTTGGAGGCTCTCTCTGCTGAGATCCCCGCTGAGAACACATCCAATGTCCAGGAGTTGTTCCTTCGGTGGGAAACCGGTACCTCTCCGACCCACAGCATCAATTCCACTGCAGTGATCCCCGCTCCCGATGAATTCTCGGTGTGGGAACTGGACGAATCCCGGACTCTGGCCGCCTGTAGCGCTTCCGCCGATCAAGGACCGGAACTGACAGAAAATCTCTCGGTTCTGGCAGGGTCGCTGACCCAAGCCACGACTCGAATGGGGCTGGGTCAGATCGCCCGTGTCACCGCCAGAAGCGCTGATGGTGTGCTGGTCGGCCTCGCTGAAGCGGGAGGAATCGTCTTCTCCCACACCGACCGACCATCACTGGAAAATTCGCTGAGCCGCTGGCTCGAGAGCGATCGTGGAAGGGAGCGGAGCCGATGAAGCGCCTCCTCGAACAACTGAACACCACACCAGGTGTGATGGGCAGCATGGTGATGACCGACGATGGCATTCCCGTGGTCTCCCTACTGGGCACCGAGATGGATGAGGAGTGCGTCGCTGCATTTTCCTCGACGGTGCGGCTGGCGGCGAATCGTACTGCAGTCCAACTCGACAATCAGCACCCGGACGAGGTCATCATCGAAGCAGAGCAGGGAAACTTGCTGCTGATCAACCTCGACGGGGCATTACTCGCGGTGATGACTCACGCGGGCCTTGAATTGAATACTGGTCTTTTAGAAATCCGTAGCGTCGCAAGACGGCTACGAGAAATCCTCACGATCCGGACCCCCTGAACCAACAGGATTCGGACGCTCATGGAGAGAGAAACATGGTACAGATCAACTTCTCGCTGAAGGAAGTCAACTGCAAGATCGTGTATTACGGTCCGGGGCTCAGTGGTAAGACCACAAACCTCGAAGTAGTGCATCAGAAAGCACCCGGCCCCAGTGTCGGTGACCTCACCAGCATCGCAACAGAGGGTGACAGAACCCTCTTCTTCGACTTTCTCCCCCTGAACTTGGGACAAGTTGCAGGGATGAAAACCAAGTTCCAGATCTACACCGTCCCCGGACAGGTGTACTACAACTCGACACGCAAGCTGGTTCTACAAGGTGCCGACGGTGTCGTGTTCGTTGCAGACTCCAAGCGTGGAAAGATGGACGAAAACATCGAGAGCCTGAAAAACCTTGGGGAAAACCTCAAGGAGCACGGTCTCGACATTTCGAACACTCCCATCGTTCTGCAATACAACAAGAGAGATCTTCCCGACGTGTACAGCATCGAGGAGATGGAGCAGGCGCTCAACAGCTGGAATGCTCCCCACTTCGAAGCCGTCGCACGGGATGGACACGGCGTCTTCCCCACCCTGAAGAGGGTGGCAGGATTGGTTCTGGAAACTCTCAACGAGAATCACGCTCCTCGTAGATCCCCCTCGGTTGTCGCCCCCAAGGGGTCGGTCACCACCGATGGAGGCTCGACCGCCGCCACCGCAGTGGCCACTCGTCCCACGAAGGCCCTCAACACCACCGCCACTTCATCCACAGGTAGATCCACTACGAGAGTTCGCACCACGGCCAGTGTCGTGAGGACCAGCGCTCAGGCGCCCACGGTCCGGACCGGAACCCGGCCCACTCTCATCACTTCCCCCCGGCGCAGGAAGCGTCAGACGGGTATATGGATGGGATTCATCGTGGCCTCAACCGTTGCAGCAACTGTGCTGCTTCATCTCGCCGGCATCATTCAGATCTGGTCCTGAGAATTTCGGGAGGAATTAATACAGTGGTTACCGATAGCGATCACCTGCGCAATCAGCGCATCGTCTTCTACAGTGAAGACATCGAACGAATTGATGCGATCCTCTCCGAGTTCCTCGAACTCAGTGGAAGCAAGTGCAACCTCCTTATCGATAAAGAAGGTCACATGGTGACCAGTTGTGGAGACACCGACTCCATCGATGAGCAATCGGTCGCCGCCCTGGTTGCCGGCTCCTACGCCGCAACCCGGGAGATGGCAAAGTTGCTAGGCGAGGACGAATTCTCAGTTCTTTTCCACCAGGGCAAGCGAGACAGCATTCAGCTCTCGATGGTCGGAGACAGGACCATCTTGGCCACCGTCTTCGATGACAAGACCACCGTCGGAATGGTGCGACTCTACGCTCGTACCGCCTGCGAAAAGATGGAAGAGATCTTCGAGGATATTGCCCGCAAGCCGAAGCGCAGTGGAACTCTGGATGCAGAGTTTGGCAGTTCCGCCAAGGGCGCACTCGACTTCTTCTTCACCGAGTAGCACCTCTGGGGTGAGCGAGAATCGCGATCAGCGGTTCTCGCTCTCCTTCTGTCGATCCTGCTCCTCGCAGAGATCGAGCAACAAGGCTCGGATATCCCACTGGCGGTCCGCCATCTCCGCCATCGAGTGACTCGCCTCGGAGAGGAACTTGACCACCGAGAAGCCAAAGATCCCCATCAAGACCAATGCCAGGCCCTCCAGCGGGGCATAGCCGTCCCGGCTACTCACGATGGCGAACACGGCCAACACCAACGAGCCGCTGAGAATGGTCCAGGCGATCACCATCAACAAGTTACCCAGTAACCTCAGGCGCCGGTTTCGGGTACCCACCCGTGGCTGAAAGTTACGGACCGCCGCCTCGATCCCACCTCGCATTCCGTCACCTCGGTCACGCTCTTCCAGATCCTTGAGCAACGAGAGCCTCATCTGATACTCCTGCTGGCGCCGCTGTTCCTGATGAAACTTCTCTTCGATCTCTTTCACCTCGACCTGATCGTGGACCTTGGTCTTCTTGCCACAGGTAGGACAGGTGACACCGCTGCCGAGACTCGCATCTGGAGCGGAAAATCCTGAACCACAGTGTTCACAGATCGAAGCGATCGCCATCGCATCTCCCCATCCAGGAAATCTACCTCTGCCACGACTCGCAACTTGCCTTCGGGCTCTCCACTATCGTGCAGGGCGTACCGATGGAGAACCAGTAGGCTCCCGCAAGAAAAGAACTGTTGAATTGAACTGTTGAATTGAAACGGGGGTGGATCGGAATACCGATCCACCCCCATTTCCATGTCTATTGAACACATGTCTCTTGAAGTCGTTCACCGTTACTGGCGGAACACCGCCGGCTGGATGCCGATCTTTCCCATAGTCAGAGAAGCGGCCTCGATGAGGTCGACCTCGTCACTCGCCAGCGCACCCTTGACCGCACGCAGCACTGCATCTTCAACGGTCCCGCTTCCGCGGTGGATGTTTCCGAGTGCAGCCAGTGCAGAGACTCTCAGATCGACACTGGCGTCGTCACCCTCCTCGACCACCCGCACCAGTGCAAGACTGGCAGCCTCGGGGGACAACCAGGCCAGCGAGTAACAGGTCGGGATCCGCACTGCATCCACAGGGACGTCGAGTGCGCTGATCAAGGCATCGGTGGTCGTTGACAGGTCGAACTGGGTCTCACTACGGGCCATCCAGTTGATGGCTTTGGCGGCCTGGGTGGCCACCGAATCTCCCCGTGAACTATTCGAATCGGAAAGAAGGCCGACCAGCAGGTCATTCCTCAATCTCAGCGCATCGATGGAGCGGTTGACGACAAATACGCCCGATTCCTCGTCTCCATAGGTCGATTGAGCCTGGCTGAAACTTGCATCCTCAGCCACCACGATGATCGGCGTGCGACGGGTGCGGTAATCATCCCTCAGCCTGCGGATCACATCCGCAGCCGGCATCGCACCGGTGTTGCTGGAAATCACAATCAGATCCTTGGGAAAGGAGATGGCTCGCTCGAGTCCGCGCAGAGCATCGGCGTCATTGAACGGCTCAACATTGGCGCGGCGCAGCAGCGCTCCGACCCGCAAAGCATCGTCTTGCTCGGGGAAGATGGTCAGCGCCACCTTTCGACTCGCCTCGGAAAGTCCTTCGGCGAGGGCTCCGACCACCGTGTCAGATCCATTGAAGGACCCGCTCGGGTTATGATAAGCCACACAGCGTGCGGCGGCGAATCTCACTCCACGGTGATCGTTGGACAGAGCAGACTGAATCGAGGATGGCACCTCGATGTCACTCATCCCCCAGTAGTAGAGGCGCAAAGCGGTCAACAAATCGATGGCCGCTTGTGGGCGACGATCGGCCAGTGCCAGATCGAGTGCTGAGTTGAGTACCTCCACAGGCATCGAGTAGGCGGCACAGCGCACACGTTCCATGTCGAGTTTTCTGGCGCGTAGGCTGGCCATTTGTGACTCGTCGGCATCGCCAGCGTCGACTTGATTCGAGATGACAGCACTGACATCGCGATACTCACTCCAGCGAGCCATCAGGTTGCAGGCATTGAGAGCGAGAGCGGAGGCGCCATCGGCCTCGATGGTCAAAGCATCTGCGATCAGTTGCTCCGCACGGAGTTCATTCAGTTCCCAGCCCTCCACCACCCGGTAGGTGAGGGCTCCGTTGGAGACCTCCCACAGAACTGGGTCGTGGTAACTGCGAACCATCCATCCCGAATCATTGCTGAAAATGTGTGCCAGCCGGGTCAGCTGCAGGTAGGCAGAAGTCTTGCGAAGACCGGGCAGAATCGATTCGGCAGCAGCCGCCGCTGAAGCCTGGATCAAAGAATCCTTGCTGGTTTCAGCGAGCCACCAAAGACTCGGAACCGCCGCAGGATTACCGATCTTTTGCAACGAGGCGATGGCCCCGGAGATCACACCCTGCTTGGAAGAATGCAAACTACGGCACAGCGGCATCACAGCGTCGTCAGAGAGACGGATGATGGCTTGAATCGCCAGCACCCTGGCGCCCTGCTCCGGTTGCCCCAATCGCTCGACCAGTCCTGGCATCAGGTAGACACCATGGTCGCTGATCGCCAGGTAGAGCCCTTTGGTCCGCTCGAGCAGATCTCCATCGGAAAAGTAAGAATCCAGGGCAGAAGCGATCGCTGCGGAATCCATCGAGCGACGCTTCGTCTCGAGAGATGTCAGTCGCAACAACGAACCCATCTGGGCACCCAGGGTGTCATCCCCGGCACGAATCACCTGTATCAACTGGCTGTATCCGACCTGTTCCACCCAATCGAGTGCCTCCTGAGAGGTCACATCCAGCAGCAGCGCACGTTCGAAACTCTGTTGAGATTCGGACAGTTTCCCCTGCTGAAAGAGGTTAATTCCTTCATCGAGAAGCCGCTGCACATCTGGCCGAACCTGGGCCGAAAGGGATCCCGAACTCACCACGGTCAAAATCACCGTCGCAACGATCGCGATTACCACTTGGAGGCCTCGACGGAGATCCGTCCTACGCTCCATGACCACCTCTTTCATGCTCATCATCCCCTTCTGTATCACTCCCATGACAAGGCTCTCCAAGTGCTGTGGTGCACTCACCACTTCTCGACACTCTCGAGACTCATCGATGCGGAGATCTCTTCTCAATAGGTGTATTGAAAAAGTATTTTGTTCAGTGATTGCGAGAGGTACCGCGATGGATATCGACGATTCAGGATTGTCCCGAAACGAAGAGGCCCGTAACGATATCTTCCCTCCCGCACATTTCTTTCCAAACCTCAAAACCCCGCCATCCCCACCGGTTCAAATTCCGGCGGCGATCACAGATCCCCGAGGTCCGCCCTGGAGCCGCACCGACCCTCTGGAAGATCCTGGAAGATCCCCCGGTCAGGCGCAAGACGGTCCCGTGACGAACCCTTGTTGTCTCACAGGACCTCCGCCCTGTCGAGTCTTCGCCCACAACTCCTCCAACGCCAGCGTGGGGCGACGGAGGTCTGGTCAGTCTGCCAGATTACCGGTTGCATCGATCGCCCCCCCCCTTTAGCACAGGGTGAGGATCGTCTCACCCCAGGGAGAAAGTCGTAAGTCATTTAAAATGAACAACTTAAAGTTTCCAGACCAGCCTATTCTGTTCATCGACGCCTCTCACGGTGTGGCTGGAGACATGCTACTGGCCGCACTGGTCGACCTGGGAGTGCCGCAGGCCATCCTGATCGACCCGCTCTCCGCGGCGCTGCCAGAACACCGGCTGCACTTCTCGCCGGAGACCCGACGCGGGATTGTCGGCTGCAAGGCCACGGTCGAAACCCTCGAAAAGTCCCCTCCCCATCGCCATCTGTCCGATCTGATCGCCGCTCTCGACCATCCGCAGATTCCCGAGCCGGTTCGCCAGCAGGCGACCGAGGTTTACCAGCGCCTGGCCCGGGCAGAAGCACACGTTCACGGCTCAACCCCGGAACAGGTTCACTTTCACGAGGTCGGAGCCATCGATGCCCAGGTCGACATTCTCGGCACCTTGCTGGCGATCCACTGGCTCCAACCCTCCGAGATCATCGTCACTCCGATGGCCCTCGGCAGCGGGGTGGTAAAGGCGGCACACGGAATCATCCCGATTCCCGCTCCGGCGGTAGTGGAATTGCTGCGAGGGGTCCCGGTCTGTGCAGGACCCGCTGGCCGCGAGTTGACGACCCCGACCGGTGCCGCACTGTTGACCACTCTCGCCGATCGATATTTCCACTCCCCCGAGGGGACCCCTGCGGCCCAGGGCTGGGGTGCAGGAACTCGGATTGCCCCCGAATCCGATCCGCCCAATCTGCTGCGCGCGATTCTCCTGAAGGGGAGCCCTCTGCGGCGCGAAACCGTTGCAGTTCTGGAAACCCATCTCGACCATCTCTCCGGTGAGGAAGCCGGTGGAGTGGTCGACCAGTTGATGGATGCGGGAGCACTCGATGCGTTGCTGGTACCGGTCTGGATGAAAAAATCGAGACCTGGGCAGTGGCTCACAGTCATCGCCCGCCCCGAGGATCGGGAGCGGTTGATCGAAGAGATCCACATCTTGACCGGCACCCTGGGAGTCCGCGAGCGGCTCCAGCAGCGCAGCACATTGCGCCGAGAATCGACTCAGGTCGAGATCTCTGGGGTCTCGATCCGGATCAAGAAGGCGTGGCTCGGCGATCGATTGATCTCTCAGCGACCAGAACAGGACGACCTGAGGTCCGCAGCCCAGGTCCTCCAGATCTCACCGGCAGAGGTGCGCCGCCTGACCGAAATCGAGCTCGAGAAAGTGGGTCATTCCTTTGAATGAAACCCCGACTCCTGCGTCATCCCCTCTGCATTCCTCCGATGCTGATCGAGGAGACGATGAAAATCCCGGTGGATCGCCTGCCAAATCGTCAGGGAGATCCGTCGATGTGGAGAAGGATGATGAAGATCGCCGCCTGGTACACCGCCATCTTTCTGGAGACCCCGCCGGTTTCGAAGGTCTCTATCGCCGCCATCGCGAGCGGATCTTTGCCGTTCTGGTGCGGATGCTGCGCAACCGGGAAGACGCTCTCGAGGCGACCCAAGAGGTGTTCATTCGCATCCATCGCGGTCTCGACTCCTTCGATGCATCCGGACGCTTCCTCACCTGGGCCTATCGCATCGCCACCAACCATGCCATCGACCGGATCCGCCGTCGCAAGGTTCGCAAGGAAACGGCCATCGTCGAGGATGTGGTCACTCCCACCTCGGACCTTCGTACCGGCCGCAGCCAGCCACCGGGGGGCGCGGAGCAGCTCGAGCGCGAAGAGGTCGCGGCAGCCATCCAGCAAGCGGTCGATCGACTGGCCGATACCCACCGCATCGTCTTCACCCTGCACTGCTACGAAAAACTCTCCTATGGCGAGATCGCTGCAGTGCTGGGGATTCCGATCGGCACCGTGATGTCGAGGCTCTATCATGCACGGCGAAAGGTCAGAGAGGCTCTTCCTCGCGATTGGGATCCGGGCGGCCCCCGCCGTAGCCACAGAAAGGATGAGCAATGAGCGAACTCTCCGACTTGCAACGATTCCAGGAGCTGGTGGAAGCGTCGGCGCACCGCGATTTGACCGATGTGGAAACCGCCTTCATCGGTCGCAGCGGTTTTCGTTCGGCGGAGTGCCGACAGTGGCTCGAAACCGATGCCGAAGTCGTGTCGGCAGCCATCGAAGCGGACCCATTGGGGGAAGTCCCCGCCGCCACGCCACTCGATTGGGCTCGCGTCGATACGGGTCTTCGCAGGGCTGGCGCACTGCCCGATTCGAAATCTCCATCGAAGACCAGATGGCCACTACTCCCCGCTGCAGCGGCGTTAATCCTCTGCATCGGAGTCATCTATGCCATCCAGCGCGACGGCCTCTCCGCCACCCGTCACTCGGCTCCGGAGGTGGTCGCAGAAGTTCTCGACTTGCCTGACGGCGATGGAAGCCTCATCCTCCACGAAGGGGATGATGAAGGCGTCTTGATGATCATCCTCTCGAACGGTTAGGGAACCACATGAAAGCCACGATCACTGCGTTTGGATTCCTTCTGCTGCTCACGACCATCGGTCATGGCGTAGTGGAACCGACCGCATCCTCGAGTTCATCGAGTCCACCACCTTGGCTGAACCGGTCCGCCGGGATTCCCTCGGAGGTCTCGCTCGATGTGGTCCACACCGTCGGTGTCACCAGCGGAGGGATTCCCGACACCCTGACCCGCTACGGCAAGTATCTGCGGCGGGCGGGCTCCGATCACTGGAAGCTGAACGCCAAGAAACGGGAGCGATTGAGTCCCGGGGCCGAAAAACTGATACTACTTCCAGGAAAACTGGGGAAGGCAAGGGTGTCGATCGATGCGAAGGGAGTGGCAACCGTCAAGATCGTGGACATGAAGGGCAAAAGCCTGGGTACCTATCGTTCTAGCCGCTTTCCGCTGGTGATCGCCAACAATCGACTGCGCATCGGTGGCCAACCGTATGTCTTCATCCTGGCCCGCCCGGCAAAAAAATAATCACACTCTTCCG
>CAVOEM010000030.1:0-18346 GCA_963694575.1 Planctomycetes bacterium UBA1146
CCAGCGGGAACAGGGATTTGTCGAGGTTCTCGAGAGTTTCGAAGCGATCGAAGTGGTGGATCCTGGGCGCTACGCAGGGTCGACGAGGGAAAGTGCTCGCCAGGCCGCAGAGAACTTGCTCGAGGCCGATAGCGACTATGCCGGAATCTTCTGCTCCAACGAATCTGCTACCTTTGGAATGTTGCTCGCTTTGAGGGCCAGGGCGATGGCGGGAAAGGTGTTCCTGGTCGGGTTCGATGCCAGCGACGGCCTCGTCGAGGGAATGCGCGCCGGCGAGATCCATGGATTGGTGGTACAAGATCCGGTCGCGATGGGGGAACTGGGAGTCAAGACTGCATTGGCGGTTCTACGCGGTGAAAAGGTCGAGACGCTGGTCGATACCGGTGCCAAACTGGTCACCGGTGAAAACATCGATGAACCACAGATCGTCGATCTGCTCACTCCTCCCCTGAAGAAGTATCTCGGCGAGTGACGCAACCTCCACTACTGGAGATGACGGCGGTCGATAAGGCCTTCGGCGCGACAGTGGCACTCTCGGGTGCCCACCTTCGCGTCGAGGCGGGCGAGGTGCGCGCTCTGATCGGTGAAAATGGTGCGGGCAAGTCGACTCTGATGCGAATCCTCAGCGGTGTGGAGACTCCCGACTCGGGTACCATCCGGATCTCGGGAGAACTCTTCTCGCCGGCCAATCCGCAGCAGGCCAGAGATGGTGGCATCGCGATGGTCCACCAGGAACTGGCCGTGGTGGAGGATCTCACCGTCGAGGAGAACCTGTTACTGGGAGCGGAGCCGAGCAGCGCTGGATTGTATCTTCCTTTCCGCATGAGAGATCGTGTCCTTTCATCACTGACCCTGCTGGGCCGCAGTGAAATCCAACCTTCGACTCCCGTCTCACAACTATCCGTTGCGGCGCGTCAACTGGTTGAAATCGCCCGGGCGCTGGTTCACGACGCTCCTGTCATCGTTTTCGACGAGCCGACCAGCAGCCTTGGTGCCCAGGATATTGAGCATCTGTTCGAGGTGATCGGTCGCTTGCGAGATGATGGTCGGGCAGTGGTCTACATCTCTCACTTCCTCGAGGAAGTGCAGCGTATCGCTGATCGCTGGACCGTATTGCGCGACGGTGAAGTGGTGGGGGAAGGGTGGATATCCGAGACCTCTACCGAGCAGCTGGTCAGCCACATGATCGGTCGTCAGCTCGACGAGATGTACCCTCGGATTCCCCACCAGCGAGGCGACGCCTTGATCGAGGTGAGCGATCTGAAGACACGAACCGGTCTCCAGCATGCAAACCTCACCTTGCACCGCGGCGAGGTGCTGGGCATCGCCGGCTTGATCGGTTCTGGCCGATCGGAACTGCTCCGTGGAATCTATGGGCTCGACCCCATCGATTCGGGCTCGGTGCAGATTGCGGGGCGATCGCATCATCCCGATCCGACTCGTAGCATCGAGTCAGGGATTGGTCTTGCCAGTGAAGATCGCAAGAAAGAAGGACTGGCGACCGATCTGTCCCTGGCGACCAATCTGACCCTCGGTTCCTCCTCGGCACGCCCCTTTTTCTCATTCCTTGGATTGAAGAAGGAACGGGTCCAGGTCGAGCGCTGGATCGATCGGTTCTCCATTCGAAGCAGGGGCCCCGATCAACCAGTACGGACACTCAGCGGCGGAAACCAGCAGAAGGTGGCATTGGCGCGTCTCATGCACCTCGATGTCGATGCGGTGCTACTCGATGAACCGACCCGCGGCATCGATGTCGGATCGAAGACGGAAGTTTTCCGCTGGATCGGGGAGATGTCCGCTGCAGGAAAAGCGGTGCTGGTGGTTTCCTCATCGATGCAGGAGTTACTCGGCATCTGTGATCGGATTCAGGTGATGCACCGCGGGGTTCTGGGAGAACCTCGTGAGGTCGAAAAGTGGGATGAGCATTCCTTGATGGTCTGCGCCGTGGGGGGGGAAGAGGCGGCATGAAGTTAGCCATTCCACGCCACTGGTTTGCCACTCTGGCGCCATTTCTCGGAGTGCTGGTGGTGGTCCTCGTCTTCTGGATTCTGTACCCAGGTCAGCCGATGACTCTCAAGACATGGCAAATAGTGGCGACCCATACCGTGGTGGTCGGCCTGGCCGCTGTCGGAATGACCTGGGTGATCATCTCCGCCGGGATCGACCTGTCGGTGGGATCGGTGATTGCCCTGTCGGGAGTCAGTGCAGCCCTTGCTGTAGATGCCGGGTGGGGAGCGATCGGCGCGATCACTGTTGCGCTGGCGACTGGCGCGGTGTGTGGCATTTACAACGGAATCCTCATCGTCGGCCTGCGACTTCCACCCTTCATCGCAACACTCGGGACGATGGGGTTTTTCCGGGGGGTGGCGCTGTGGGTCGCCAACAATGGATCGGTGCGACCAGAAGATGCTCAAGGGGACTCCACCACTGATGGGATCGCCAACTGGGTCATGAATGGTACCGAAGGCCAATGGCTACCCCCAGCAGTGTGGCTGCTGCTGATCATCACCATCCTGGGGGCGTTGGCGCTGCGCTGGACCGTTCTTGGGCGCCATACAGTGGCGATCGGCTCCAACGAGTTGACTGCCCGCCTGTGCGGGGTTCAGATCGAACGAACCAAGATCGTGATCTATGCCATCGCGGGACTGTTGGCAGGGCTGGCAGGCGTCATGCTCTTTGGAAGATTGACCGTGGGAGATTCGACCGCTGCGGTTGGAATTGAACTCAAGGTCATCGCAGCAGTAGTCATCGGAGGGGCCAGTCTTTCCGGTGGGCAGGGTTCGATCAGTGGAACGTTGGCAGGTGCATTACTGATGGCTGTACTGAGTAATCGCTGCACCGCTGCCGGCTGGCCAGACTTCGTCGAACACATGATCGTCGGGCACATCATCATCTTGGCGGTGGCCATCGATCAGTGGAGAATTCGCAGAACCAACCATTGAGGGGGATTCGTGCGTGTTGCAGTCTATTGCGCCTCCAGCGATGAGGCTCATCACACTTTTCGAGAGGACGCCGCTGCTCTGGGAACTGCGATCGGCGTGGGTGGTCACCAACTGGTCTATGGCGGGGGCAACATCGGTTCGATGGGAGCACTCGCAGAGGCAGCCATCGCTGCCGGGGCCAAGGTGATCTCGGTGATTCCTCGTTTCTTTCACGAGCGGGGGCTGACCTACGAAGGATCCACCGAGGTCCACATCACCGATGATATGCAGCAAAGGCGCCGGATGATGTGGGAGCGAAGCGATGGCGTCATCACCCTGCCTGGGGGATTCGGCACCCTCGAGGAGGTCTCCGAGATGCTGGTTCTCAATCAGCTCGAGTTGGTTCGGAAACCGGTGGTACTGGCCAATCTCAACGGCTTCTGGAATCCACTCTGGAACCAGATCGAGCAGATGTTCGATCATCGGATGCTCCCCACCGGGTATCAGGAACTGATTCGCCAGGCGGAGGACGGAACGGCAGCACTGGAGGTGTTGCAGCAGTTACTGAAGGGAGAGTCGTGATGGATCCACAAGTGCCTCCGCAAATCGAAGCGGCCCGAAGTCTGGGTCGGACTCTCTCCTCCATCACGGCTCTGGTCGAAGGAGTTGGCGATGAAGATGCACGAGTACGACACGATGAGGACCACTGGTCCCTCGTCGAAGTTGTCGGTCACCTGCTCGATGAAGAACGTGAAGACTTTCGAGCAAGGATCGAGCTGATTTTAGATGATCCTTGTGCTCCGTGGCCCTCCATCGATCCGCAAGGCTGGGTCGAGGAGCGCCAGTATCGAGAACGATCGGTCCAGCAATTACTTCGGCTGTTCCAGGACGAGCGTCAGCGATCGCTCTCGTGGCTCGGAGCGCTGGATGATCCGGACTGGTATGCGCAGAAGGATCACCCCCTAGGGGCGCTGCGCGCTGGAGATCTTCTGTTGGCGTGGGTCGCCCACGATCTGGCACACCTGTCTCAGATCGCTCGCTGGCAAGCCGAAGCCGCTTCGGCTCGATTGCAGCCGTTTCAGGATGATTACGCCTACTGAGTCGCTGCGATGCCCGGTTCAACCTCCAGGCGGACGGCTCGGTCTTCCCCGACCTTGCGGCGAGATGCCTGGATCGGAGACCGGAATCTCTGTATCCCAGTTCTTGCCGAGTCGTTGTCCCTGCTGAACATGTGAGCGTGTGCGCTTCTGAGATGGTCGCTTTGTCTCGAGGGCCAGATCGAGAGCTTTCCGGATGGTAGCCCGGTCGGCATCGGCGGGCAGTTTTGCGATCACCTCGACCTGAAGACCGAAATTGTCTGGTTGCACGACCCAGATTCCAGAACTCGGCTTGTCGATCCCGACGGACTTCAAATGCGACGGATCACTGGTGGATGCCCAGCCCAGCCGTCCGATATAGGGTTCAGTCCAGCCGATGGCTGCGAGCGATTGGAGCTGTTCATCATCGAGTCCGCCGCTGATCACGAGGGGTAGTCGATCACAGGCTGCGATGTTGACGGCGCGACGAACATCCTTGGCCACCGGCAGTGCCGGGCCGGTCGAGGCCTCGGGCTTCTTGGTCGGCGGGTGACGCTCTGCGATATTTCCCATCTCGAGGGCCAGTACGGTGCCCTCCCAGCCGACGGATCCACCAAAGACCATCGTCGGGCTACGACCCGATCGACTCAATCGTGTTTTCCCATCGGAAGTGAGCATCACAAAAACAGTGTTCTCCAGCTGCCCCGAGCGACCGCGGTAGAGCCCCTCGAGAAACTTGCCTTCTCCCGCATCTTCGTAGGTGGCCAGGCGAGCGCAGACAAATTTACGTGACGCTTCGATGACGAGCGGGTCGGACCAGAGACTCTGATCCATGGCTTGTTTACCCGGTCACCAGATGCCTGGAATTCCATGACACTGAGGTGCCGCCGACAGCAGTAAGATCGGCTTGCCGCTGCGACGGGCTTCTCGGGTGGCCCCTTCCCAGGTTCCCCACCAGGCGACTCCGGCGGGGTATTGACCCGGGGAGCCTGCAGGGGAATCGGTTTCGACGCCCAGCGCCTGGGAGGCCTGTATCGCGGACTCGGGAAGCGCTGGCGGCTGCTCCAGCGGGAGCAGTTCTAACCCGCCACTGAGGGCCAGTATACTGAGGGCCAGTATTCTGAGGGCGAGTATCTGGAGCAGGAGGACTGTCATCCAAGAACCTCGAATCTATCGCCGGCTGGAACCATTTCGGCTCCATCGCCATGGCATGTATCCAAATTAACCCCGGATCGAGGCTCTGGGAGTAAAGTTTTTTTGATCCAGCAATATTGTCGAATACCATTCATCCACAGGTGAAGAGGTGATGGCCACCTTCTTCCCTGACCCAGGAGGTGTTCCATGCGACCGAGCCATTCCCGATTCTTGCTGCATATACTCTGTGCAGTCTGGATTTCATCTACGGCCTTGCTGGCAGCAGACGCTCCTGTGCCTGCGCTTCGCTGGGACTTCAGGGATTCATTCATCTCTGCTTCGGGGGCTGTCGGCTCGGTCGAAGGAAAGATCCACGGGCAACTCTCCGGAGACCTGGGTCTGGCGGACGGAGGAAGTGGGCCGCTGTTGCTGGGAGGTGGGGCCAATGGAATGTTGCTGCTGGCTCGCAAGCATGGGGATGTTATCGAGCATCTTCCACGCCAGGATTTCACGGTCAGTGCCTGGATCGTGCTGGAAGAGAAGATGGAATGGGGTTCGATCTTCGGCTGCCTCCAGGATAATGGTGGGTTCGAGAAGGGCTGGTTAGTGGGGACTCGTAAAGGAGCACCCTGCATCGCCGTGGCGAGTGTCGGTAGTGACGATGGCGATGGAATGATGACTTATCTCGAGGGAGATCAGACGATGGATCTGGGTCAGTGGCATCACATTGCCGGCAGTTACGATGGAAAGGCGATGCGCATCTATCTGGACGGCCAACTGGTGGGAGAGAGCGACCTCCAGTCGGGCCCGATCCTGTATCCGCAAGAGGCACCGCTGGTGATCGGAGCCTACAAGGATGACAACGAGCACAATCCCCATATCGGAGCGATTCAGGATCTGAGGATGTGGACCACTGCGCTCTCTGTCGCCGAGGTGAAGAGTGTATCGATGGCGAAACCAGGCTGCGTGGCCTCCGCTCCTCCAAGACCACCTTTGACGATGGTGGTGGCCCCTTATCTCCAGTGGGGAACCCGCACCGAGATCACCGTGTGCTTCGAGACTTCTCGTCCGACGGTGCCGGTGGTGGAATACGGGCGAACAGCGGAACTGGGGATGACGGCGACCGGACCTGAAGCGAAATTGCACCATTTGCGGATCGATGATCTGGAAGAAGGAACTCCCTATTTCTACCGCGTGAGTGCGCGACCGGCAGGTCAATCGGGAGACACGCTGGAAGCGGTGGGTAGTGAGATCTTGACCTTCCAGACTGCGGCGGGATATGAGACTGCTTTCGGATTCCTGGTCGTGGGAGACACCCAGAACAATCCAGTGGTGACCAAGACGGTCAGCGACCTGGCGTGGGGGCATCGTCCCAACTTCATCGTGCACTGCGGAGACCTGGTCGGAACCGGATCCAACAAGCGTGAATGGGTCCACGAGTTCTTCTCTGCCGCTGCCGGAATCCTCGGTCGCTACTCGATGTTTCCAACGCTGGGAAATCATGAACAGAATGCGGCTCTCTACTACGACTACTTCACGATGCCGGATCCCGAATATCACTACCAGTATCGGTGGGGTAATACCGATTTTTTCGTACTCGATACCAACAAGACCATCACTGCGAACTGCGACCAGGTGACATGGCTCGAGGGAGCCCTCGCAGCCAGCGATGCGACCTGGAAGGTGGTCTATCATCATCACCCCGCCTGGAGTTCGGATGAGAATGACTACGGCAATACCTGGAAGGGTTCGTCGACCCAGGGCTATCCCCCGGTGCAGAAATACCTGGTGCCGATCTATGAGAAGTACCATGTGGATGTCGTCTTCAACGGGCACATCCATCTGTACGAAAGGACCTGGCCGATTGAAGGCGGAAAAACGGTGGGAAATGGCAAGGGTGTGGTTTATATCACCACGGGTGGAGGCGGAGGAAGCCTCGAGAACTTTGCTCCCAACAGGACTTGGTTCAGTTCCAACAAGCGAGTCGGACATCATTTCATGATGGTGAATGTCAACGGCGACCAGATGGAACTATCTGCATTTGATACCGAAGGGCGGCTCTTTGACCGTCTTCTTCTGGACAGGCAAGCGACAAGAAAATGATCGCCATACTTGCATTGAAATCGGAAATCGTCGACCAGACCCACGAGATTGGGGATCGGTTGCGAGAATTGCTGGGGGAAGACACGATCGTCCGTCTGGGGGATGACGGAATTACCACCATCGCTGAAGTTGCTGGTGTCGAGGTCAAGGTCTCAAGAAGGGATCATCCGATTCCGAGTGAACTTCTTGACGGCCCCATCGAGAATGCTTGGTACTGGCCAGACGCTCGGCAAGTTTTCTCATCTCACGCCTCTCACCTGATCGTCATCTGCCAGAAGTCTACAACGGAAGAAGAGCAGGACGTGGCGACCTCCGAGATCCCCGAATCCGGAGTCAAGATGGAGTCGGCGGTATCAGAGTTGGCTCCACTCGATTCTGCGCCACTCGATTCTGCGCCACTCGATTCTGCGCCACCTCTGGATGAGGGTGAGATCGGGTTCTCGGTTCAGCGAGCCTTACTGCTGACGAGAGTCTCCCAGGTTCTTGGAGATGCCTTCGATGCAGTGGGGGCCTACTGGGACTCTTCCACGACCATCCATGCATGGTCTGCTTTCGAAGAATCATGTCAGTCGATGACTCCGGATCGTCTCCCATTGCGAATCTGGATCGACTTCCGCCTCTGGGAAGCGACCGACGGAACCCGCGGACTGGCCACCCGAGGTCTCAGTACCCTGGGCCAGAGGGAGATCGAGGTGATCGGTTCGACCAGCAGTGCCGAGCAGGTCAGGGCGTGGAGTTACACCGTGGCCCACTACTGTCTCGAGCAAACCCAGATCCTCAAGCATGGCCAGGCGGTCGGGGTCTCGGCGACCGAATGGGTCCGCGCCTGGGTGGTGGAGAGCAGGCTGGAGCCGGGTACCTGGGCGACATGGCTCGACCTGGAAGCGGAAGAGTGAGTTCCTCGCCACGTAGGGTTCTGGCCCTTACCACTAGCCGAGCAGACTGGGGACACCTCTCCTCGCCGCTGACTCACCTACGCGATCGCGATGACATCGATCTCCAACTGGCGGTGCTGGGAGCCCATCTGTCGCCGGAGTTTGGTATGACCGTCGATGAGATCGAGCAGGAGGGATTCCAGGTCGATCATCGCATCGAGTGCCTGCTCAGCAGCGACACCGATGTCGGGATGGCGAAGACGATCGGAGTGGCGATCCTTTCCCTGACCGAGATCCTCTCGCAACAGCGACCCGATTTAATGCTTCTTATCGCAGATCGTTACGAGATGCTGGCTCCCGCGGCGGTAGCTCTATCGTTGAGGATTCCGGTCGCCCATATCGAGGGGGGAGAGGTCTCCGAAGGGGCTGTCGATCACGCCGTTCGTCAGGCTCTGACCTCGATTGCCCATCTTCACTTGGTACCGACGGAGACCGCCAAGCGACGGTTGCTGATGGCGGGAGAGGAGCCGTGGAGAGTACACCAGGTCGGTGCGCCCAGTATCGATCATCTGTGCAGCGGCGACATCCCTTCGGCACAGGAGTTGTGCGAACGGATCGATCTCTGCCTCGACGTACCGCCGCTGGTGGTGGTCTGGCATCCGGTAACCCTCGACGAGAAAGTCAGCAAGGAAACGGATCCATTCTTCTCGGCCATCGAACAGGTCTCCGGTCCCATCGTATTTTGCTTTCCCAATTCCGATGCCGGAAGTCGAGAAATCCGTGATCGTGCCAGGCGATTTTGTAGTACTCGAGAGGATGCTCGGATTCATGTGAACCTGGAGCATCGCCTATACTGGTCATTACTGGAGCATTCCAGTGCCATCGTGGGCAACTCTTCGAGTGGCATCATGGAGGCTCCTGCTTTGAAGTTGCCGACCCTGAACATCGGTCGTAGGCAACAGGGCCGGGAGCGAAGTCAGTGCATCATCGATGTCCCTGCCAACGAGGTCGCCATCCTCGAAGGGATTCGACAGGTGCGTGATCCACGTTTCCGTGCATCGCTCGAGGGGATGGTTAACCCGTACGGAGATGGAACCGCCGGCGTGAAGATCGCCGAGATCATCGCTTCGGTGACGCTGGGACCGCGGTTGCTGGAGAAGCGTTCCATTCCATCCGAGGCGATCCCAGAACCACCCATCTGGCCCGGTGAAGATCTGTCCAGCCACCCACTCTCGGTCACCTGATCGACCGTCTCCAGCAGTGCGAACCCGTGCTCAGCGGGTGGGATCAACTCCGGTGAAACACCTTGCTGATGGACCGGAGTATCTTTTGCAATGACTGTACCTCGGGCGCTCCGGTGGCACGTCCCACCACGATGGTGACGAAAATCCCCAGGGGAACTCCTGCGATGAGTGAGACGAGATCGGCTACCCATGTCGGTCCCGGAAGTGACTGAGACAGTTGCAGGACCAAACTGGTCTCCGCTGCCACTGCTATCACCACGCATAGATTGCGGAACACTGCAGCAAAACGGGGTCTCGGCAGAGCCAGCTGCTTTCGAAGCCCCACCTCGAAGATGATCCAACTGGTCATCGTCGAGATCACCGATGCCGCGGCCAGCCCGGGCACTCCCCAGCGACCTTCCATCGATACCAAGAGTGTCCAGTTGACCAGCAAGGCTGCCACGGATGCGGGCATCAGCAGCGTTCGCAGTCCCATCGCCATGCTGGTCCGGATCAGTGTAGGGCACAGACAGGCGAACGGGATCGACACGCAGAATATCTTCAGCACCGCTACCGTCTGGGTAGCGTCGGCAGCGGTGAACTGTCCTCGCTGTAGCAGGACGCGGATCAGCGGGTCTGCCAGTATCACCAGACCGACGGCGGCTGGGAGTGAGATGAAGAGGGTATTACGCAAGTTTCGTCCGATACGAATGGCCAGCGCCCTCGACTGCTTTCTCGCGACCAGTCTGGCGGCATCGACTCCCGCAATGGTGCCGAGAGCCACACCGATGAGGGCGATCGGAGCGAAGTGAAATCGAAAGGCATTGTCGAGGTAGGTGACCGCTCCGGTTCCAATCAGGGTGGCGAAGTGGATCGCCATCAACGAGTTGATGTAGGTCACTGAACTGGCCAGCAGCTGGAAGATCAGATCGCGACAGAATCGGCCTGTACCCGCAGCGCGGATCTGCAAGGTGGGCAGTGGAATCGGGTGGACGGTGCGACAGGAGATGGCGAGCATACCGACGCTGCCTGCAGCACCGATCAGGAACGCCCAGATCCAACCGGAGGCGGACTGCGAGGGAGTTTGCACCTCGTACACCATCCAGAGTCCTGCGCCGACCAGGGCGGCATTCTGGAGGGCCTGGGCAGCCATGGCGGAGCGATTGCGGTCTGCCGCCAGAAGTAGCCCTCGAAGGATGGCGAGAAAGGGCACCATCAATAAGAAGGGGAGCAATCCGTTGAACAGTTGCAGCGCCAGTTGCGGTTTTTCCAGCCCCGGTGCCAGTTGCTGCATCCAGGTGGGGGCGAAGTGCCATAGCAGCAAGGCGATCAGGGTGGAACCGAGCAGAAGGAGGGTCAGGGCCGCTCGAGAGAAACGAAGTGCGGCCTTCAATCCGCCGGTCACCTTCTGCTCTTCAAAGGAGGGCAAGAAGGCAGCGGAGACGCTTCCCTCGGCGACCAGGTCACGGAACATCGATGGGATCTTCATCGCCGCTCGGAGGGCATCTGAGGTGGGACCTGCACCGAGCAACATGCTCAGCACCATGTCGCGACCGAGGCCGAGCAGCCGCGAGATCAGCAGTGCCCCCGTCACCGATCCGGCACGACTGCTACTATCCCTCATCACCGATCGGTCCGTTGCTGTCAAGGACACCCCTTCCTCTGCGGCTACGCTGCCGTCGCCGTGGAAGGAGCATGGTATCAGAAAAATGGCGGGTGAGATCGACTCGACCTTACCCGCCAGTGCATTTTCATCTCGAAACTGATCCTGTCATCAGGGGCAGTTGTTGTACTCCACGCATTCGAGGGGATCGGAGGTCGGATCGGCATCGCAGTCGCCGAACGGTGCTGGAGGATTGGGACCTCCACTGAAGAGAGTCGCCAGAGCAAAGACCGCATCGGCGATGTTGACGCTGCCGTCGTCGTTGGAGTCGCAGGCGTCGACGCAGGTACTCTCGGGTCCTCCGGAGAAGAGATTCGCCAGTGTGAAGACGGCGTCGGCGATGTTGAATGCTCCGTCTGCGTTGCAATCAGCCCGCTGGAAGCCTCCGGTCGGTGGAGGCGGACCTCCGCCGAAGAAGGCCCGATAGGCAGCAACCGCGGCATCTCGATCTGCGGCACTTCCCATGCCCCCCAGTTCGAAGGAGGAGCAGATGACCGGAGCACCGGTGGCCGGGAGATATGCAGTGGTGACACCCAGGTTCGGGTCGATATTGCCGATGGCGTCGTCGTACTGCCACACCAGACCGGCATTTCCACCTGCCAGTTCTGCGGATGCAGGAATCAGGTAGTTGTTGTAATCATTGCCACTGGAATCCTGGTTGTAACTCACGTTCTGACTACCGGACATGTCGATTCCTAGGCCCGAATCGACACCGTCGATCGATGTCAACTGGTCGTTCTCGTCCTGCGCATAGGGCTCTGCAACTCCATCTCTGTCATCGAAGGAGGAGATGGGGTGGTTGAAGCTCCAGTGATCGGCACTCTCGAAGTAGATCGCTACACCCGCAGCGGCGAGGTCGGCGATGAGGTTCGCCTCCTCCGATGTGAGGTTGAAGTCGGTCGGGTAGGTGCCACATGCGATCCACACCTGGGACACTGTTTGCGGGTCGAAGCAGGCGTACTCATCGAGCTGGGTGCGGATCATGCGAGCATTGGCTCCTGCAGCCAGCAAGCTGTCGAGGATCGCCTGTCCTGAATCATTGACTCCGGTATCGCCTCCATCGAACAGTCCTTCGAGGGCCACAACGATGGTGTCTTCCCCATTGTAGGAGTAGTGAGTGATGGATTCCTCGACCGAAGCCGCTCCGACGGGACAAATTCCCCGAACGGTGTAGTCGTGGAATCCGTCCGAGGCGGTGATGTCGGTGTAGTCGGAGGCTGTACCCGCCACGGTATCGAGGGGAGCGCCATCTCGATCGATCTGGATGCTGTCGTAGGGTGAGTTGTTGATCCAGGAGAGGCTGACGGTGCCGTCGCCGCAGTTACTGGTCAACAGCAAGTCAGTCGGTGGGGAGCAGTCTGCCGGACAGACTTGCAGCGCCCAGCCGTTGAGGGAGCCCTCGATACCGGAGATGGTATCTGCAACGGTCAGCGTCCAGGCGCCTCCCACCGCTTCACCGTCAAAGTCAGCCAGCGTTCCAGGGCCCGAGGGGATCAGCCCGCCGAAGCCGTCATTGGAACCGGTGGCATCGTCGAAGCGTCCCAGCAGATCGGTTCCAGCCCCATGGTCGTGTAGTCGGATCGAGGTTCCCTGAGGTGAGACCAGATCGACTTCGAGATCGGATGCATCGGCATGGGTGACGTCGATGTCGATATCGAGGTCAAGAATCCCGGTGGTATCCAGCGGATCGATGAGGATCTGGTTCTCGGTGAAGGAGGTTCCATCGGGGATCGCCAGTGGCTGGCTGATCTGCAGGGACCATTGGTCCAGAGTTCCTCCAGCGGATCCCGCGAAGGTGTCGGCGATGATGATTCCCCAGGTTCCGTTGGCGGGTTCTCCGTCAAAGTTGGCGAGCGAGCCGGTGCCTTGAGACAACTCATACGGTTGCATTCGAGAGCCGCTCCAGGTGGTCACGCTGCCGTAATCGACACCCTCATCGTCAAAGATGAGTGACATGTCATCATCGGAATTGGTTTCGCTCTGATAGAGTCGGATCTGTGTTTGGGACGGGGCTACCACATCGATGTCGAGATTTCCGATGAACGCGTGGGTGATCTCCACGCCGACGTCCAGATCGGCAATCGTGCCACCGCTGGTGACATCGATCAGGTCGAAGGCGGGTGCTGTATCAGTGATGGGAGCGGCCGGAGCATTGCTCACCAAGGTCCCGACGAATCCGCCATACTCGATGTTGGGGTTGGGGAACTGATGACAATCTGCAGGTGGACAGCTGATGGTCAGTGTCCCGTCGCCGCGTTCTCCGTTGAATCCACCGATCTGGATCAGGTAGTCCTCACCGGCAATGGCATCGAGGAAGATTTCCGGTTCACCAGAGCCACTACAACTTCCTGCATCGCAGGCGAGGAAGGAATCGACTGCCGGAGGGCAGGGGCTGCTACCGGGGTAGATGGCCATCTGCGGATTGAAGTTGGTTGTGTTGCAGGTGGAAAAGGTGATGGTGCCGCTACAGGACGCCGTGTAGATGAACCAGATGTCGTTGAGCAGGCTGCCACCACAGTTGGTCGGGCCGTCGGTGGATGATCCAAGGGTAGTGAAGCCAAAGACACCCTCGATCAGCGCTGTGGCCGCGGTGCAATCATCGTTGGGTGGAGTAGGGGCGCAGCTGGGGTCTCCTGCGCAATCGAGATCGGCGCAATCGGTATCTCCATCCCCATCATCATCGGCACCGTTGTCACAAACTTCAGGGCAGGTATTGAGAGATCCAGGGGTGTCGTAGGGAGCGCCCAGATCAGCAAATGGCATGATCTCCCAGTCGCCCGAAATATCGGGGCAGCGCACCACATGGGCGGGCATGAAGGTTCCATCGGGTCCGATGGTGTTTTGACTGTAAACCAGTTCGCCGGCTGAGGTGTTGCCAGTGACGGGATCGATCGGATTTTCCAGCAGGGCGAAATCGTCCTCGATGGAACTCCATGGAGTCGAATCGAGGATTCCGTCGTCGTCAGTATCCAGATCGTCTCCGACGACACCGGTGAAACCGGAGACGAGCATGTGAGTCACATTATCACTGTTCTCGAAGTTCAGATCAGTGGTGAAGTCTGCCAGGCCGATGGTGAAGGTCGACTCTGCCGCGACAAACAAGCCGCTGCCAGGAATCGTCTGGCCAAACAGTGTGACCACCGCTTCGACGGAGCCACTGCCAGCGGAACTGTCGCCGATCACCACATAGGAGAGACCGGTCAACGATTGGCCAGCGGGGCCTGCCAGTTCAAAGTACTCATCGGTGTCAGTACTCGATTGATCGACGCGCACCTCGTTGATGACCACCTGGCCAGGAAGAGCACCGGGGAAAACAGTGATGAGCAGTGCCAGAAGGACTGCAAAAGAGAACGATTTCATGTCATTGACCTCCAGTGCCAATCCACGAGACACGGCCTCGGGATCGGAGGAAACGAAAGGGATTTTTACACTTCCAGTAAGTCATCGTATTCGGAACAAATGGCTCTCGCAACGCGGCCGCCAAATTGATTCAAATTCTGGATGAGACGTTTCATATCTTGATCTTGAAACCAACGGCAAGTTGTAAGCCATGGTTTCTTCACACACGTCAGTCAAATCTGCTCTGTCGCGGTCGACAGGTATTTTCGAAAAAAGGCCGAGAGGCGGTGAGAGGTATCCCTCACCGCCCCTCGGCTTCTAGTCAGTCAAGGTCACCACGGGGGCAAACTCGACATTCCCTCATTGCAGTTCAATCTCTAGCAGGCACCGGTGTAAACACAGTCTGCCAGAGCATCATCGGTCGGGTCAGGACCGCAGGTGTTCGGACCCGGAGCCGGAGGTGCGGCTCCACCCGAGAACAGGGCAGCAAGTCCAAAGATCGCATCCGCGATGTTGACCGCACCATCGTCGTTCTCGTCACAGGAGTCCGGGCACGTGCACGGGGCTCCGCCAGAGAACAAGGCTGCCAACAGATAGATTTCATCGGCGATGTTGAATCCGCCATCCATGTTCTTGTCTCCACGTTTGAAGAGCGGCTGTGGCGGACCAGAGGCGAACGCTCCGAGGTAGTCCTGTGCGAGAATCGTCTGGTCTCCAGAGAAACCACCGAACTCCCAGCCACTACTGATCGTTTTTCCACCATCGTCGGTGTTGTAGAAGACAGTGGTGACGTAGTTACCTTCGGCGAAGCCGGTGGGAACGCTTCCGCCAGAGAGACCGTCATCCTGGTTTTCCCAGATGGCGGCAGCATTGGGTCCACTGCCGTCACTGGTGGCCGGGGTCAACTGGTCGGTCCACTCATTGTCGAGCGGCAGGTCCTGGATGTAGGCCACAGCCTGGTAACCACTGAGGTCCAGCCCTTGACCGCTATCGAGACCGTTCATCGAGGTAAAGGTGTCATCTCCATCGCCGGTGTCGTAGGTGGAATCGTCGACCCCGTCACGCGAATCGAAGAGGGAAGCCTGGTGAATGAAACCGAAGTGGTCCCCACCTTCGAAGTAGATGTTTTTACCATCGATACTGGCTTGTCCCAGGGCGTCTCCTTCACCGGCAGTGATGCGGTAGTCGAAGGGGACGGTTCCGGTCATCACCCAGATGTTTTCGACGGTACTCTCATTGATGCACGGGTAATCGAGAACCGAAGCTCTGATCATGCCAGCGTCTCTTCCGGCGGCGATCAGGGCGTCGAGCAGGGCCTGACCACTATCGGTATCTCCGAGGGCACCGTTGGTCTGCAGGCCTTCCATCGCCAGGACGATATCGGTCTGGCCACTGAAGGTCAGTACCGAGACATCGACGGGTGCCGGATTTCCACCGCTTCCACAGTCTCCGATGATTTCGTAGAGGTAGTTTCCGTTAGCTACACTTGGATCGATGAACGAGGTGTCCGCTGGATCCGGGTTGCCGATCGAGATTCCATCGCGAGTGATTTCCATCGAGACGAAGTTCGGGTTGGAGTCCCACAACAGCGTGACATCGCCGGTGGCACAATCGGCACTCCCTGTGACGTTCCCCGGTGGGATGCAGTCGTTCACAGTCAGGGTGCCGTCGCCCAGTCCCGCCTGGTTGAAGGTTCCGACGCGGATCAGGTAAGTCTCGCCCTGAGTCGCCTCGAAGGTCAATTCTGCAGCGAAGTTGGTGCAGGCAAGGTTGGTGCTGCCTGGAGCAGTTCCACCTGGGGTGGTACCGCCAGTGGCAGCGTCATCGTTACACATGATCACGCCAGCAGAATCGTCACTGGTGCAGCCGGTGTAAACCGCAAGACGGGTGTCGAAGGTGACTCCGCCACAGGTGGAAACCAGTACTTCGCCGGTACTCCCTGCAGTAAAGCAGTAGTACAGGTCATTGAAGATGCCTTCATTTCCGATGTTCATGGTGCATACCGCAGCATCGAGATCGGGTCCGGTGGTCAGCACCGCATTGGTGATGCTGAAATCGGTATTCCCGATGGCGATCGCCTCGGCACCTTCGAACCAACTATTGGCGGGTGCGGTGTTGGTGTCGCAGCCGGCAAAGTTGATGACGGATCCGGTCGCACCGGGACCATCATAGGCGGTGATGAACACCTGCTGCACCTCGTAGGCGGTCACAGCAGAGGTCTGGTAGCTGGTTGCTGTTCCATCGAGGACCGCCTCGATGGCACCGTCGACCTCGACCTCGTAGGAACCGATGGGGCCGACCGGAGTCCAGGCCATGTCCCACTGGGTGGTTCCGGGAGTCTGCTGACAGATCAGGTTGGAAACCCCTCCACCACAGACGCAAGGTCCGGCGTCATCCCAGGCGACATCCATCACCCACATGTTGGTCGGGAATCCAAGGTTGACCATGTCCAGAGGCTCGGTCAATCCACAAGCGGGCGCCGAGATGTAACTGGCACCGATCTGGTCGGTGGCCGGGTTGGTCTGAGCAGGATCGGGAATCGACATGAACAGGCTGTGTCCCGCGGCTTGTCCGTCGGGGGTGAAGATCTCGACCACGAGGGTCTCTCCATCGAGGCATCCGATCACGGTCGAGGCAGTGCCCGCAAGGGTACCGTCCGGGTCGACCAATCCGGTGCCCATGACAAAACTGTAGATGTCGCCGGGTACCACTGGCACCTGGAATTCCTCTTCGTAGACCAGCGTCAGCGCGGTCAACGGCCCTACAGCACCGCCATTGGTGTCGACGCTGAGGCGTACTCGAACCGGCTGGGTGGTCCCGGCAGCTGGAGTTGAGGCGAACGCCGTGGTGACACAGCGCACATTGACGTTGCTGGTGACCGAGTAGTTATTACAGAGATCGTAGGCACGGTAGTAGGAGTTATCTGCGTGAAGGCCTCCCGCGTTACAGGAAACTGCGCCTCCTAGTGGCAAGTTTGCGGCCACCGGAACCATGGTTGCCCCATTGGTGGTCGGGCAGGGTGCAGAGAAGAAGTAACTGCAGGTGGCGGTCGGTGCAAAAGTTCCTCCCGACTCAGCCTCTACGATGATGTTGTGTCCACCATCGGCAGCGGGGGAGTACAGGAACGAACCAGCAGAGCCCGCTCCACCACCGGGAACGGTTGCGATCAAGTTGGCCGGATCGACCACATCGAGGTAGAGATTGACGTTGTCGTAGAAGACGTCTTCGTCCCATGCGACGGTCACTTCATTGATTCCGGACGAGTTGTCTGGCGTGCAAAGTAGGTTGGAGACCGGCAGTAAATCGTTAAATGAGATCTCGAGATCACCGACTCCGGCAGAGGCTGCGTCCCAGCCACCGATTCGGATGAGATACTCGGTACCTCCGAGCACCTGGAATCCAGCAATCAGTGAGGAGAACCCGGCACATCCGCCGCCGTCTCCGTTACAAGCGACTTCTTCTAGAGTTCCACATCCACCGCTATAAACCAGAACGTCGGAGTCGAAGTCGATCAGGTTACAGGTGGAAATTTGAACCAGTCCGTCGACGGCAGGTGTCCAACTGTACCAGACGTCAGACTCACAGGTGCCGATGGCAGACCCTGCACAGGGCGCCCCAACCACCGGATTCGCACTGGTCGTGGCAGTGGTGGTATCGATCGCCTGAAGTGTGATACCAAAGTTATAAGGAATCACTTCCGCACCGGCACACTCATCGTTTGCTGGTTGTGAGTGAATATAGGTTGGCAATGCAAATGTGAAAGCCAGTCCAAGAATAAGAAGACGCATCAACTCAATCCCTTCCGAGCGAAACCAGAGACGAGTTCGTCCCAGCCAGTTGGCGTGTTTCGCAGATACCTCAAGATCGAAAACTGTAAATTTAGAGCCGAAAACTGAATCCCGATAATCTGAGACCTACTTTGAACTCGGGGTACAGTGACCCCAAAAATCGAAAGGAGAAGGATTTAGCCCTATAAGTCAAATTTACCGGGACAACGGGCCGGGTCAAGGAC
>CAVOEM010000031.1:0-18073 GCA_963694575.1 Planctomycetes bacterium UBA1146
TCGCCACTCTCGATCAATCCTGGCACCAGTTTCGCGATCAGTGACGATTTCCCCACTCCTGGAGCACCGGTCAAGCCGAGGCGAAACGCGGCTGTCGTTTCGGGTAATCCGGCCAGCAGTGCATCTGCGACCGATTCATCTTCTTCGACCGCAGTGATCGCACGAGCAAGTTCGCGGCGCGAGCCTCTCGATATGCCATCGATCAGATCATTGATTTCAGAGTCGTCCAAGTCTTACCTCCGACCCGGTCGAACATGACGAGCGATGACCAGGCGCTGAATCTGGCTGGTTCCCTCATAAATTTCGGTGATCTTGGCATCGCGAAAGAGCCTTTCGACTGGATTCTCTCGACCCAGCCCCGCTCCACCGAAAATTTCTAGGGCCATGCGAGCGGCATCGTTGGCGATCTCGGAAGCACTCAACTTCGCCATCGAAGCCTGCCGGGAGTGAGGTAGACCTGCGTCCTTGAGCAGTGCGGCACGGGTCGTCAACAACCGAGCCGCCTCGATGCGTGTCGCCATGTCGGCAATCTTGTGTGAGGCGAGCTGATTGTCGGCCAGTTTTCGACCAAACATCTGATGGCCCTCGGCAAAAGAAACGGTGGCATCGAGGCACGCCTGAGCGATTCCTATCCCCTGTGTGGCGATACCGATCCGCCCCCCGTCGAGGGTATGCATGGCAATCTTGAAGCCCTGCCCCTCTTCTCCTAGCAGGTTTTCTGCCGGGACTCTCATCTCGTCGTATACCAGTTGCACCGTATCCGAACCGCGGATTCCGAGTTTCTTCTCCTTCTTTCCCACCGAGAAGCCAGGCATGGTGTTCTCGATCACGAAGGCATGGATGCCTCGCGAACGCATCGAGGGATCGACGGTGGCAAAGGTGATGATGATCGACGCATGGGAACCATTGGTGATCCAGGCCTTGGTTCCGTTGAGGACCCACTCATCTCCCTCGCGACGACAGGTGGTCTCGATACCCACTGCATCCGATCCATGATCCGGTTCTGTGATGGCATAGGCACCCAGTGATTCACCACTGGCGAGACGTGGAAAGAACTTCTCCTGCTGTGCTTCTGTTCCGAAGTGGAGCAATGGACTGGAGAGGAGTGAGTTGTGCACTGAAAGAGTGACCCCGGTGGAAGCACAACCCCTGTTGATCTCCTCGAGTGCCAGCGAAAGTCCGAGATTGTCCATGCCGAGGCCACCGAACCGGGCAGGGGCGAGAATTCCCATCATTCCCAGTTTCGCCAGCCGATCGACATTCCTGGCCGGATAGGACTCCTCCCGATCGTGCAGATCAGCGGCAGGAATCAGTACCTCATCGGCAAACTCGCGGCATGTTTGCTGCAGTTTCGAGTGCTCGGGAGAAAGGGTAGTGCCGAGCATCGCACCGAGGCTTCCAGCGATTCCAGCAGAGGTCTCGTCATCGCGCATCGATCACACCTTTCGCTCACGAATAATCGTAAAATCCGCGTCCACTCTTTCGCCCCAGGTCACCGGCGGCGACCATTCTCCTGAGCAATGGGCAGGGACGGTACTTCGGATCTCCCAGTTCATTCTGCAGTAGTTCGAGGATATTGAGACAAACATCGAGTCCGATGAAATCGGCCAGGGCCAGCGGTCCCATCGGATGCCCCATCCCCAGTTTCATCACCTCGTCGATCGACTCCCGGGTCGCCACACCTTCCATCAAGGCGTAGATCGCCTCGTTGAGCATCGGTGCGAGGATTCGATTGGCGACGAATCCGGGGTAATCCTGAGCCTCCCACGGTTCCTTGCCGAGTCGGCGAGAAAGTTCCAGTGTCGCTTCCACTACAGTATCGGAACTCTTGTGACCTCGAATCACCTCGACCAACTTCATCATCGGCACAGGATTCATGAAGTGCATGCCGACGAAGGACTCCGGTCGCCCGGTGTAATTGGCCAGGCGAGTGATGGAGATGGAAGATGTATTCGATGCGATCACTCCACCATCTGCGATCTGCGCATCAAGGGCCGAGATCACCTTCTCTTTCAATTCTTCACTCTCGGGCACCGCTTCGATCCCCCAACTGGCACCGGCAGCGGCTTCGATTCCCGCCTCAAATGTGACCCGGGCAAGGATCGTCTCCGCAGCTTCAGCGGTGATCTTTTCCTTCTTGACCATCCTGCCGAGACTATTTTCGATGGTTCCACGGGCTCGATCCAAAGCTCCCTCGAAGGGATCGATGATCAAGACGGTATAACCCGCCTGTGCGAACACCTGGGCAATGCCATTGCCCATCGTTCCGGCACCGACCACTGCCACCCGTTCGACCGAGTTGACCAGTTGTTGAGCGGCTTCAGAGACTTGTGAGGACATGAGACTGGTTCCACCTTCCGAATCTTGAAAACTGAGAGTGACATCGATCTCGAAGCGAGAGAAAGTCAGCAGGTAGATCGTAGGAGCCAGCGCAGCGGTGGGCAAGCGGACCGCTGACGGTCCAACGGATCACCCTGATCAATATCGGACCACCAGCCAGCAGATTCCGATCAAAAGAGAAGCCCCGGGGCAGTTTGCCCCGGGGCCCAATAAAACTGTACTCTCCCGCTGCTGGGAATCAGTTACAGACGTCGTAGAGGACGCAATCGAGGGCGTCTGCAGTCGGATCCGGACCACAGAAACCGTGCGGCGCTGCCGGAGGAATGCCACCGCTGAACAGGCTGGTCAGGCCGTAAATCGGATCCGCAACATTGACCAGAGCATCATCGTTGTAATCACAGGCTGAAACACAGGCGAAACTTCCCCCGCCGAACAGGCCATCGAGCAGATGGATGATGTCTGCGATGTCGAATCCCGCATCGACATTGCAGTCCCCCCGGTTGAATCCACCGGGAGCCACGGGATCGAGCGACACCGTTCCATCGATCAGATCTGCCAGGTAGCCGGCCCCATTCACGACCACCATATTCTCGACGGTGCTGGTTCCGATGCTGCTAACCCACTGGAGTGACGAAGAAATGGGTACAGAGGATCCGGCGATGGCCGCCGCATTGGTGTCGTAATCGACGACCAGAACCTCGGTGTCACTGAAGAATGCAAGGGTCTCGGTACCGGGGAAACTGTACACGACACCGACGGTGAAACCGCCAGGAAGGAGGGCCTCGGACATGAAGTCGGGACCACTGGCACCGTTCATCAAGGCCAGTATGGGAGCCGACTGCAGGGCGACAGCCACCAATACGCCGGGATCGTGAGCCAGCGACATCGAGAACCCCTGTGTTTCATTGGGGAATCCCGGGTTGTCGGTTTCTTCCCCGATGGAGATGGTAGCCGTCACCGCCCCGACTCCACTGAGTTCGTCGAACTCACCGGACACCTGGGGTGCGACGAAGCGGTAACCCGCTGGAATCTCGACCAGAACATCGCAGATGGCGGTCGCCTGAGATCCTCCGCAGTACCCAGTCACCATGTAGGTCCGCACCCCGATCGGAGTGGAAGCGTCCAGGTAATTGGTCGCGGTACCTGGCAGATTCGCCAGCAAGGAGCCATCACGAACCACCTGGATCTGGTCATAGCTCTCGCCATTGACCCATCCGAGGAGTACCTCGAGACCAGCACCCTGATTACAAGTGAGGCCAGAGATCGGATCGCAGGTACAAACAGGATCGGCAGCACAGTCCGGGTCGAGACAATCGACCAGGCTATCGAGATCGTCATCGATACCGTTGCTGCAATCTTCTGGTTGAGGCACCACCATGTCGATCTGCAACGAACCGATGCCGCCCACTCCAGCAGCCGCAGAACCGAGGCGAATCATTAACTGCTCGCCTCCGTTGACTGGCAGCATCACCTCGGACGCTAATCCGCAGAAATCTCCGTCGCACGCGACCTGAACCAGAGCTCCGCAGTTCCCCTGGTAAACGATCAAGCTCGAATCAAATCCAACTGTTCCGCAGGTAGAGATGATCAGATTGCCGTTGGATGGCGGCTGGAAGTTATACCAGACGTCCTGGCTCATCGATCCGACGAATGAACCGCTACAGGGAGCGACAAGATCTCCACTATCGGTAGCTCCGGACGTGTCTACCGGATTCGAACCGATGATGGCAATGATGGATGTAGCACACTCATCCGCAGGGAACGGGATGCAAGAGGGATCGCCAGAGCAATCGGCATCCTCACAATCAATCAAACCGTCCAGATCGTCGTCGATGCCGTTGGTACAGTTCTCAGTGGTGCCTCCGACCAGCGTGAGTTCCATCGTTCCGGTACCATTGGATCCATCATTCCAGCCACCGACCCGGATCTTGTACTCGACTCCGGCAGTCACCGGTACATCGGAGAGTAAAGAACTGAAGCCCGGGCAACCCGCCCCGTCTCCATTACAGGCGATCTGATCCAGGGCACCACAGGCGCCGGCGTAGATCGACACATCGGTGTCGAAGGTGACCGTGCCGCACAGGTTCACGGTGAATAACCCGTCAGTGGTAGGAGTGAAGCTGTACCAGATGTCCTGGAAGAAGCCCCCGAGGAAAGTGCCGGGGCATTGCGCAGGATCCGCGAGATCGATCGAATCGGTCGCGCCCACGGAATTGACGCCGTTACTCCCGAGATTGGCGAGAATCGCATCGATGCACTCATCCCCCTCGGCCGAGACCACACATGCAGGATCGGCTGCACAATCTGGATCGGCGCAATCTGTCGCTCCATCGCCATCATCATCGACACCGTTGGTGCAATCTTCAGGCGCAGTGGTGCTACATGCAGGGTCGAGAGCACAATCAGAGTCGGAACAATCGATGAGACCGTCCCCGTCGTCATCCACCCCGTTGTTACAGACCTCTACTGGAGATCCACCGCCGGGTGTGAATGTGAGATCCATCTCACCAGATCCACCACTGGAACCGAAACTACCGACGCGAATCTTGTAGTTGGTTCCGCCGGTCACAGCCATGTTCTCGATGATGGAGGTCCAGTTGCTACATCCGGTTGCGTCTCCGTTGCAGGCGACCTGGGTCAATGAACCGCAACTACCGGTGTAGACCACAAGATCAGAATCCCAGCTGGCGATATTGCAGGTCGACAGGGTCACCGTTCCATCCTGTGCAGGGGTGTAACTGAACCAGATATCCTTGGCCACCTGCCCGAGGAATGTGCCGGAGCACTGGCTGTCATCGGCCAAAACTCCGCTATTGGTTCCACCGCTGTTGTCGATGGAGATGATCCCCGCTGCGACCACCGTTGCAGTGACACAATCGTCATTGTCAGGCGGAGGAGGCGGTGAGCATATACCTGCGGCATTCATCTCTACCGCGGTCAGGGCATTTTGAATCTGCAATGCATCGTCAGAGGTGAAGGCGGATGCGGATGGCCCACCAGTTCGTGGATCATTGGGCGTGGTCCCGACCAGATCACTGGCCGCTTGATTGAACAGCGTATACGCCTGGTTGAAATCAGATCCTGGTGTCAGGTACACGGTCAATGTTCTGAACCACACAGCAGCCGACTTGATGGCTCCGATTCCAGTGACGGTTTGTCCGTTGAAACTCTTGCCGTCGGTGACCATGGCAAATGCATGATTGGGAACTCCAGAACCGAAGTGCACGCCACCGCCATCAAATCCAGGATCACAACTGGTGGATTCGTAGAGCGGATCTAGAGCACTGGGTGGATCCCCCATGCATTGAGGAGACCACATGTCGCGGATCGCCCCGAATGAACTGTCCTCTCCCATCAACCACCGCACTGAAGAATCGCCGCATCCGGTACGACCCGAGTTGGGTGTATCGGTGCCTCCCCCTGTCGGACTGGGGGGCCATGGGGTACCGCCGGGAGTACCCGCTTCGGAAGCATTGCCATTCCACAGGTCAATCAGTTCACCGAACACATCGGAGAAGGACTCGTTGAGCTGCCCCGACTGGTTCTGATAGATCAGGTCTGCGGTATAATCTGTCAGTCCATGTCCGAATTCGTGGCCGACGATATCGTCGGTTCCAAGACCGTTACAGAACGCAGTACCCGAGCCATTCCAGATGGCATTGGGGCAGATCCCATCATTCCAGTTGGCCGTGGCCACCAGAGCAGTGCCCGAGCCATCGAGGCTGTCTCGGTTCAGTCCGACATTCAACAACTGGTAGAAATCTCCGGTGAAGTCGTAAATGGCATCGACATTGGCGTCACCAGTCACCGCTCCACCCTCGTTCCTGACGAGGGTTCCCGGGAGCCCACCACCGGAGCCATCGTAGATCTGACGATTGATCGCCGAATGGACTGCAGGCCAGGAATCGACCAGTTCTCCGTCCATCGCATCGATCAGAACATGCTGGGGCAGGACTCGCTCCGAGCCGATCACCATGTGCCACGCGAGGTGCACCTGGCCATCGGAAGGATCTCCGTACCAGCGGGGATCGACGATCACCAGCTTCTCTTCCTGGCTTTGTGGATTTTCAATCTTCAATTCTCCAGCGGCGAGAAAGATCGCATCTTCGAGGGAGAACTCAGGCTTGGTCGGGACCTGGCTGCGGATCGGGTAGAAGTCTCCGTTGACCGCAAGAAAGCGACCTTGAGGATCCTGGTGCACGATCACCTGACCGGTGAGTACCTCGATGCCTCGGTAAATCTGCTGATACCGATGGTGAACATTGCCCAGATCGCACAGCGAGGTGCTCATCCGGCGGAGTTCAGAAGAAGCATCGGTAATCCCAAAAAGGCGCCCATGAATCGAGAAAATGGAGATCGGGTCGAGCCTATCTTCAATACCTGGAATCGGGGCTCCATCTGGCCCCGTGATGAGGCTAGCGAGCCCGGTGATCCGGGAGCTCTCGATCTGGAGTTCAGTGACTCCTGGTTGGCGATCCTCGATGACTTGAGCCAGAGAGGATGCTCCCAGGAGGAAACATGCGGCTACTGCCGCCAGGAACCTGGGCAAGGACATGGTGTCCCCTTTCTGATTTCCCGAGACGACCAGACTTATTTCTGATCAATCGGGAAGTGACAAAGTACCCAAACCTATCGGGTACGAGATTTTCATATTTTTTGGCGGACTGGCCAGGGGCTACTGGCACAGGGATGCAAAACCCGCTCTCGACGGAGCGGGTAGGCAGATCGACAGATGTTGGAAGTGATAGAGGTGCATGTCTTGTGAGAGGCGGAGTCGAGCCAGATGTCATCTGCTCAACCCGTAGCGGAACAGGGTTCCAGCACAGTTCCTCATCGGTGATAGATAGTATCCTCATGACCAATTCACAGAATACGGACCGGATCCGTGATCCTGCCATCCCATCCCTAAAGAGCCTCAGAACGCCCCATCTGGACTCAGGTTCCAGACGGCAACCAAGCGTTCGCTTCTCCCTTGATCCGGATCGGAGGGAAAGTCGGACCACTGTTTTTGAAAAAAAATCCGGTTCGAGAGGATGTGCTGTAAAACAGTGCCAGAACCGAGGAGGAAACCGTGATCAAGGTTCAGGATCTGAGGAAAATCTTCAAAGTTCACCGTAAGCAGCCTGGGTTCGCCGCATCGGTGAAGTCATTGTTCCGCCGTGACTGGATCGACAAGGTGGCGGTCACAGGATCGACCTTCGAGGTCAATGAAGGCGAAATCGTCGGGCTCATCGGTGCCAACGGAGCGGGCAAGACCACCCTGGTGAAGATGCTATCTGGCATCATCCATCCCACATCCGGGCAAGCCGAGGTGCTCGGTCATGTTCCGTGGAAGCGTGAAGATGCTTTCCGGCGTCAGATTGCGCTGATCATGGGTCAAAAAGCCCAGTTGTGGTGGGATCTGCCGGGAGCGGATTGCTTCGAGTTACTGAGGGAGATCTACCAGATTCCTCCAGAGCAGTACCGCAAGACACTCGATAAACTCTCAGAAATGCTCCAGGTCGGCGATGAGATGAACATCCAGCTGCGCCGGCTATCGCTGGGTGAACGGATGAAGATGGAGTTGATCGCCGCCCTGCTCCACTCTCCAAGGGTGGTGTATCTCGATGAACCGACGATTGGCCTCGACATCACCACGCAAAGGGCTGTGCGCGATTTCCTGCTCGACTACAGACAAAAAAATGCACCGGCAATGATCCTGACGAGCCATTACATGGAGGACATCGAACGGCTCTGCGAGCGGATCATCATCATTCGCGAGGGTGAAATCGTCTATGACGGAAGCCTGGACCGGGTGATGCGAGAGTACGCCCCCTACAAACAGCTCCGGTTGAATGTACATCGCAGCTCGACGAATCCTCTGGACGCCGCGTCACTGGAAGTGATGGGCAAGGTGATCGAATGTGACCCTGGCTCGTTATGCTTGCGCGTTGACCGAGATAAGGTCCCAGAAGTCGCTGCGGAGTTACTTCGGAAATACTCGGTCATCGACCTTTCTATCGAGGATCCAGAGATCGGAGACACCATCGAGAGAATCATGGCTGGCAAGGCGGATGAAACTCGATGAGCCCCTCTCTCTTCTTCCACCTGGTTATCGTCGAAGCCAAGAAGTTGATGAGTTATCGAGTCGATTTCTGGATCACCATGGTGGTAGCCCTGGTGGTGAATCTGGTGATTCTCTGGGCACTGTGGGAAGCCATCTTTGCCGAATCGGGCAAGGAACTGATCGGTGGCTGGGATCTGAATGGGATCCTCGCCTACGGAGTGATGGTTTTCTTGACCGGGCGCATCGTTCGCGGCGGCGACCTGCAGATGACCGTTGCGACCGACATCTATGACGGGGCGTTGAGCCGTTACTTGCTCTATCCTCGACACTACCCCTTCATCAAGTACGCCCAGCAGGTCGGCAACATCCTGCCAGATCTGTTTCAGTCACTGATGATGGGACTGGTGGCCATTCCACTGCTGGGAATCTCCACCACCGCAGAGGTCACACCGATGAGCCTGCTGATGGCGATACCCTCGATCCTTGTGGCTCACCTGCTGTTCTTCCTGATGAGCCTCACTCCCCAGTACATCGCTTTCTGGGCCGACAATGTCTGGAGCCTGTCAGTGATGTTGCGTTTCGTGACGATGCTACTGGGTGGAGCAATGCTGCCACTGACTCTGTTTCCGGAGTCGATCCAGGTCGGTCTCCACTGGCTGCCGTTTTCATATCTGTTTGAATTTCCGACCCTGGTAGCCCTGGGAAAGATCGACCTCGTCACATGGTTCCAGGGCATCTGTTACTGCTTGCTCTGGAGTTTGCTGATCGGTTTGATCTCTATTCCCGTCTGGCGAAGAGGTGATCTTCGATACACAGGGGTGGGGATCTGATGAGTCGATACTTACGTCTCTATCTCCAGTTCTTGAAGTTCTCATTCAGCCGCTCGCTCGAATACAGGATGGATTTCTGGTTCCGCATCGTCATGGATTGCATGTTCTACCTGGTGGAGTTGGCCTTCTTCACGATCCTTTACCAGCACACCGATATGCTTGGGGGCTGGAATTACGATCAGATCCTCATCTTCGTCTCTGGATTCCTGGTCATCGATGCCATCCACATGACCGTATTCAGCAACAACATGTGGTGGATGCCAATCCTGGTGAACAAAGGTGATCTCGACTACTACGTGGTGAGACCGGTCTCTTCGCTCTTCTTCCTCAGTTTGCGAGACTTTGCCGCCAACTCTTTCCTGAATCTGCTCATCGCGTCAGGAATCCTCTGCTGGTCGATCCTTCGCTATCCCGGCGAACTGGGAACTTCAAACTTGATCTGGTTCCTGTTCCTGATCATCAATGGAGCATTCCTACATTACATCTTGCAGATGTTCTTTCAGATTCCGGTCTTCTGGACTCACACCAACCGTGGCCTGGTGACCGCCTTCTTCTCTGCAACAAAATTGATGGAGCGTCCCGATAAGATCTATTCCCTCTGGACTCGCAGAATCTTGATGACGGTCTTTCCTGCGCTACTGGTCATCGCTTTGCCCGCGAGAATACTATTCGAAGGCCCCGACCCGTTATTGATCTCCTGGGTTCTCGGCGTGACCGCCTGCACATTCCTGGGAATGCGAGCCTTCTGGAACCTCGCTTTGCGCCACTACTCGAGCGCCTCTTCCTAGTGGCCCGAACTGGAGGTCAACGACAATGCCTTGTCGATCGCTTCGACGACCTTCTTCGCCAGTTCCTTGCGCCCCTCAGGTTTGAAATGAACATCACCAGGGGCTCTGAATAATTCCGGATCAAATTCGCTACTGAATAAATGAAGATCATTGATGGGAATCTTGTACTTCTTCATCAACTTCTGGGCGACCCGATTGTAGCGGATATCGTCACCCACGAATCTCCCCTTCTCCCCCTCTGGAACCCGCGTGGTGCTGGCCCAGATCAGACGAGCCTTGGTCTTCTTGAGACGCAAGATCAACTTCTCGAGGTTGATCCCGTATTGTTCGGAGGACAGGGTGACCTTGCCCTTCTCCTTACCCTGCTTGCGGCTCCCCGGAGGATCACGATAACAGAGATCCCATAGACCCCAGTTGAAGTGAATCACGTCCCAGCTTTCATCTCCCAACCACTGATCGATCAGCTTCAATCCGGTGCCTGTGTGCTGAGCATTGCCTGGGTTGTGAATCACTATCGCCTGGTCGCGCAGGGCCTTCTTTACAAATGGTGTGTATCCGATGGAGATGGAGTCCCCGATGATCAGAACCCTGGGGAGCTCTTGTTTCTCGATGGGATCCTGCGGAGTCTCCGGTTCATCATGAAGAGGAGAGACCACACTGAAGCCGAACAAGATCAAGAACGATAACAGTTTCATCCACTTCTCCTGATCCAGGGCGATTCCGGTCGTGCCAGATGCCACTCATTTCTTCCACCCTACAATTCGGATGCGGATGAAAATAGCCCTCGCAACCAAGGTCACGAGGGCTACGCGGATCACGGTGCGCCCGTAGGCACACCGCCTGATGCCTGAAAAATAGTTAACTGAACTTGGTGGTTCCAGGCCTGGCGATTTCAACCGCCGGAGCTGGACCAAATTCATAGGCCACCGGGGTCAGATCCAGTTCACTGCCGGACATCTCATCCCAGGTGATGGTCTTTCCGGTATAGGCTGCAGTCCTTCCGAGGATCGCCGCCAGTGTACTGTTGCACATGTACTCGCCATTGTTAATCCGGTCGCGTTCACCCTTGACCGATCGAAACAACTCGACCCATTCGGCGTCGTACATATCGTTGGGGGATCCGGAAAAGTTCCAGTTGACCTCTCCATCGACACGATGACGCTGGATTGCGGCGGTTCCTCGGGTTCCATAAACATAATCACTCACGTCACCATCTGCGCCACTCCACTGGCGGCAGGAGTGGAACAACTTGGTGCCATTCTCCCACTCGAACACGCAATTGAAGTGGTCGTAGATGTCTCCCCACTTCTCTTCGGTCCGGCACGTCCTGCCTCCACTGGCGGTACATTTCGCCGGAGGAGCGTCCTTCATCGCCCACATCATCTTGTCGATGCTATGGATGCTTTGCTCGGTGATGTGATCACCGCTGAGCCAGTTGAAGTAGTACCAGTTTCGCACCTGGTACTCCATCTCACTCCACTCGTCCTTGCGACCCCTGTGCCAGAGACCGCCAGTGTTGTAGGTACACTGAAGGGTGACGATGTCTCCGATCGATCCGTCGTGGATACGATCGATGGTCTGTTGCTTCGCATCCTGGTAGCGATAGCAGAGGCCGCTGACCAGGGTGAGTCCCTTCTCGTCGGCGATCCGTGCCGCTTCCCTGACCCTCGCCACTCCCGGTGCATCGGTGGCCACCGGCTTCTCGGCAAAGATGTGCTTCCCTGCAGCCACTGCCTTCTCGATCTGCTCCGGTCGGAAGTGCGGAGTGGTCGCCAGAATGACCAGATCACAGTTATCGATCACCTTTTCGAAACTGTCCCAACCAGAGAATTGCATCTCTTCCGAAACATCGATTCGATCGGCATGCTCCTCGTCGAGCAAGTTCTTCAGTGAACTATCGAGGCGATCCTTGAAGATGTCTCCCATCGCAACCAGTTTCGCCCTCGGTTCCACGTTGAGCGCATTGATCACCGCTCCGGTACCTCGTCCCCCACAACCGACCAGTCCGACACGAATCGTCTCATCGACTGAGTTATGGATCATCGAGGGAAACGCCTGGAGTGCGCTCGAACTCAATGCCGCAGCCGCCAGTGCTCCGCCAGATGCGCTGAGAAAGACACGACGATCGATTCCGCTCGATGCTGGACTGGTTTGGTCTTCATGCTGTGGATCTTCATGCTGTGGATCTTCATCGTGCTGATAATCATCGTGCTGATTCATCGAATCCTCATTTCATGTTCATTGGCCGACCGAGCCCGGCGGACTTACTCATAATACAGAGCAGAAGCGCCCTTCTCCAGAACCGATCCATCACTGTTCGGTGGCCAAAGGCATCTCCCCGAGCACCCGATGAGACCCATCGCTGGGATCGACCAGCAGTGCAGCACTTCCGGGAAATCGTCGTAGAAGATCGGCTGCAGCCTGCGGCTCCAGCACCGAGATTGCGGTGGCGAGGGCGTCTGCGATGGCACCGTCGGTCGAGATGACGGTGACCTGATGGGGTCCTTCGATTCCCAAGCCGCTGCTCGGATCGAGAATATGGCTGTATCTACGCCCTTCGATCTCGGTGAACCCAGTGGCATCTCCGCTGGTCGCCACCGCTGCCCGCCCGGCAATCAGCAGTTTCAGGGGAGTGGCGTTTGACGAGGCCTGCTGGTTCGATGCCTGCTGGTTCGATGCTCCGATGGCTATGCGCCATCCTCGACGTCCTGGAGGAGGATCCCCCAGCACCAGATCGCCCCCTCCATCGATGATCAGATGACGGATTCCCTGCCGCTCCAGTAGTTGAAAGACTTGCTGAACAGCGTGACCCTTGGCAATCCCACCCAGGTCGATGGCTACACCTTCTCGTAGGAGTTGGATGGTACTGGCGGCCTCATCGATGATGATTCCATCGATTCCCATTCCCTTGCGAGCTTTTTCTACCTCATGATCTCGTGGCAATCGACCGGCACGGTGACATCGTCTCCACAACCGCACCAGCCCACCGACTGTCGGATCAAACGCTCCTTCGCTGGCTTGCGCGATCTCCAGTGCCTTTTGCATCACCTGAAGGAGGTCAGCACTCACCACCACGGGTTTCAGATGGGGCGCAGAGCGGCACAGTTGGCGCAACTCACTCGATTCCTTCCAGTCAGAACAGACTTGATCGATCTGATCAATTCGATTCCACGCCTGACGGACCCACGCCGTCGCATGATCTCGATCGGAGTGGAACACGGTGATCTGAAACCGAGTTCCCATCGAGGGATGATCGAGGTGAACCCTGTGAAGTGGCGATTGACAGCCACACATCAGCAGCAGAAGTGCTGACAGGAGCAACGGTGCCCACCGAGCCCGATTCCGCAGCGAATCCACCGAGATGGCCAGCGGAGCCAAGCGGGCCAGCGGAGCGATGTGGGACATCTGGACTGGAGGGAGGAAGTACGACATCATGACTGCCTTGTACCCGCCCGCGGCTACCGGGGGCACCACCCTGCCGAAAACTGCTGGGACCCAGCAAGGCAGAGCCTGGAAGGACACCCTTGAAGAGACCTCTGACGCTGAGACCTCTGACGCTGAGACCTCTGACGCCAAGACCTCTGACGCCAAGACCTCTGACGCTGAGACCTCTGACGCCCATCGGGCTCGGTGTCATCCTCCTGTTCGCCGGAATGACTGCGAACGCGGATGAACCGGAGATCCAGAGCCAGGAGATTCCCGGATCGAAGCATACGATCCACTGGGTCTCGATACCGGTCGGCAGTGAAGGATATCCAGAGACCATCACCATCGGTTCACCCACCACCGAAAAGGGCCGGTCTCCCGACGAAGGGCCGACCTGGACCGTCAAGGTGAATCCCTTCTCCATCATGAAGCACGAGTTGACCTGGGATGTCTACGATCTGTTCCGCCAGGAGTACGGCATCCTTCAGGACACGAGGATTTCGGGTGACCAGGCGGATCAACCGGAGTGGGCCGATGCGGTCAGCATTCCCACGCCTCTGTGGGAACAGGATTCCCGACCCATCCTCGAGGGGCTAGGAACTGCTGGGGGCTATCCGGTCGCCGATGTGACCCAGTTCGCAGCGATGCAATTTTCCAAGTGGCTATCAAAGAAGACGGGCCAGTTCCTGCGTCTGCCGACCGAAGCGGAATGGGAATACGCCGCTCGATGCGGCCAACAAACGGCATTCTCTTTCGGTGAAGATGCGACTCGACTGGAGGAATACGCCTGGTTCTTCGACAGCAGCGAGTATGACGATCCCGATTCTGGATACCCAGGCCTCGGCTCGGGCTACCGCAAGGTGGGAACCCTGAAGGCGAATCGCTGGGGAGTCCACGATCTCTACGGAAATGTCGCCGAGTGGACCCTCGATGGATACCTCGCTGATGGCTATGCAGCCCACGGCGAAAAGGTGGTCTCCGCTACCGCTGCGGTGCGCTGGCCAGAAAAGATCTGGCCAGCAGTGGTTCGAGGAGGCTCCTGGCAGGATGATCCGGAGCGCTGTCGTTCCGCTGCTCGCGCCGCCTCGACCCGCAAGTGGCAAAAACGAGATCCTCAGATACCGAAAAGCATCTGGTGGTGTACCGATGCATTTCATGTCGGTTTTCGGTTGGTTCGCCCCACACACCCGCCCCCTCCCGAGCAGTGGGATCGATGGTGGGATTCACAGGTCGAATCGATCCAGCGGCAGATCCAAGAGGGTTACAAGGAGTTGAGAACCCCGGTCGTGAAAGCAACCTCCAGCACCGATGAATAATCTTCCAGCGATTCTATTACTGATGACCACCTTGCTGAGCGGATCGACCGGCACCGCACAGGACTCGGTCTGGAAGCGCACCGACTCCGATGATCCTTACCTGCACCGGATCCCCTTGAGAGACTCCCGCGGAGGAGTCATCGATCCCAGTGCCGACAATGGTAGTCTTCCGCATCTCGGCAAGAGTTGTGCCCCCTGCCATGATGTCGAAGCGGCCAGCGGGGGGCTTCATGCTGGACAAGGACCGGATGGTCGTGCCGGCGAGCCATGGATACTGGTGGATCCTCGCAGTGCCACTCGCATGCCACTTCACCGAAGGAAGTGGCCTGGATTACTCTCTCCCCAATCGATGGACCTCGACCAGCAAAAGTGGAGTCAAGAGTTTGGCCGCCATGAAACCGGAGCCGGAGAAGACTCCGATTGCCTTGTCTGTCACCTGGCCAGTGGCTACGACTTCGCCAAACGCATCGAGCAGATCGACTCGGGGAATACCGCTCTGGCACCTTTTGTCGCTGCAGGGCTGGTCGACACTTCCGGCCAGCTCGATCCCCGTCGCTTCGATTCCAGTGCTCATGTGGAATTGAATTTACTCGGGGATGCGGGCAGTCAGACGTGCCTTCGCTGCCACACGGTTCGAAATCTGGATGAACAGAACGATCGTCGATGGCTGCACCAGGATGATGTCCATCTCGCCGCCGGACTCTCTTGTGTCGATTGCCACCGATCGGGAATCGATCACCACATGGTGCGGGGCTACGAGGGTGAAGTTCATCCCTCGGGTACCGATGTGACCACCCTCAGCTGTCGAGGATGCCACCTCGACGAGGATGGAGGCTTGTTCGGCGCGCCACTGGCGGAACACCGCGGACTCCCCCCCTTCCACCTGGAAGAGATCAGTTGTACCGCCTGTCACGCAGGGCCGGGTCCGGGGCGATCCCAGGTCGCCCAGTGGACCTCTCGTGCCCACCGACTCGGAGAATCGAGTCAGGATCGGCTGCCCGGAATCCCACCTCGCATCATCAGCGCATTCCTCCAGCGAGATGACCAGCAGCGGATCAGTCCGGTCCGTCTCACATGGCCCGACGGCTGGGGTGTTCTGGAGACAAACGGCAGCATCACACTACTGACCCCGGCACAACTTCGACCCGTTCTGCGCCGTGCTCTGAGGGTTCGATCGGACCTGGTCGAGGAACTGTCGGGCCAAATCGAGAATATGAACGCCTCGTCGGTCCTGGTGAAGGCATTGAAGAAGTTACAGGAACCGCTGGAGGCTGGCAGGGAGGCGATCCTCATCACCGGCGGTCGTCTGTGGAAGGTCAGTGATGTGGATGAACTACAATCATCGGCGATTCCCGCTGCTGAAGCCGTGTCCTGGGCCCTCTCCCATCCGGTTCGACCTGCACGAACGGCACTGGGAGCCGGGGGCTGCAACGATTGCCACTCCTCCACCAGCAGCTGGTTGCAGGGTAAAGTCGGTCCATCGTCATTGCTTCCCCTGCCTGACCATCCCGAAATCGAAGGATCCTCCTCTCCGCTGGAGAGTGGAATCATCGATTCGGGTCGCTGGAAGATCTGGTCATGGCTCTTCCTCGGAAGGGAAGCGGGGAAGATCTACTTCAGTATCTGTGCCTTGCTAGCGATCTCCGGCGGATTGCTGGGGCTGTGGAAGATGATTCAGGAGGAATCCCGGTGATCCAGAGACTCTCTCGCTGGACGGTGCTTCTGGCATTTCTCTGCACCATCTCCTCGATTGCCGGCGTGCCGGTCGGGGAGGAGTTAAGAGGGTACTGGCTCCAGCTGCATCTACTGGTCGCGAGCCCCCTGGCTGCACTGCTGGTGATTCGGTGCTGGTGGCCAGCAGTCGATACGACGATTCTCGGGCAGCTTTCCTGGTGGCTGATGGCGATCGCCATGGGACTGGTACTGATCCCCATGCTCGGATGGACCTCATCGCAAAACTCGATGGTGTGGATCGAGGGACACGGCTGGCTTTCACTCATTGCAGTGGCGATTCTCGGCTGGTCAGTGAGAAGGAAATCTACCTGATCACATGTTGCGGCGGTATCTTCCACCGACCTGATAGAGCGCATGTGTGATCTGTCCGAGACTTGCGACTCGCACCGTTTCAATCAACTCACGGAAGATGTTTCCATCAGAAAGGGCCACCTGCTGCAATCTCTGCAGTGCAGTGTCCACTTCACTTCGATGGTCATCATGGAACTGCCCCAGATCCACCATCCGTTGCTTCTTCTCATCCGCAGTCGCACGGCGCAGTTCGATATGACTCGGTTGCGGGCTTCCGCCGGGACGCAAGAAGGTGTTGATGCCGACGATGGGAAGCTCGCCAGTGTACTTTCTGTGCTCGTAGAGGAGTGATTCCTCCTGAATCTTCGAGCGCTGGTACTGTCTTTCCATCGCTCCCAACACGCCGCCCCGTTCATGCAAGCGTCGGAATTCTTCCAGCACAGCATCTTCTACCAGTTCGGTCAGTTCGTCGGTGATGAAGGCACCCTGAATCGGATTGTCGTTTCGGGCCAGCCCCAGTTCCTCGGCAACGATTAACTGGATGGCCATCGCTCTGCGTACTGAATCCTGGGTCGGAGTGGTAATCGCCTCATCGAAGGCATTGGTATGAAGTGAATTACACTGGTCGTAGTAGGCCATCAACGCTTGAAGCGTTGTTCGAATATCGTTGAAATCAATCTCCATCGCATGGAGGGATCGCCCTGAAGTCTGGACGTGATACTTCAACTTCTGGCTGCGCTCATTTGCGCCGTACACATCACGCATGGCGATGGCCCAGATCCTCCGGGCGACTCTCCCCAGAACGGAGTACTCTGCATCGAGACCGTTGGAAAAGAAGAAGGAGAGGTTGCGGGCGAAGTCATCGACCGACATTCCTCGGGAGAGGTAGTTCTCAACGTAGGTGAAACCGTTTGCCAGGGTGAAAGCCAATTGCGTGATGGGATTGGCACCCGCTTCGGCGATGTGATATCCACTGATCGATACCGAGTAGTAGTTCCTGACCTGTTCATCGATGAAGAACTGCTGGATATCCCCCATCATCCGCAGCGCAAAATCGGTGCTGAAGATGCATGTGTTCTGCGCCTGGTCCTCCTTGAGGATGTCCGCCTGCACCGTTCCCCGGACGCTGCGAAGAACAAGAGATCTGATCTCCTCCAACTGAGCAGGAGATGGATCAGATGCCGTTTTCTCACGATGGAGTTCGACCTGCTGGTCAAAGGCCGCATTGAAGAACATCGCCAGGATCATCGGCGCTGGACCATTGATGGTCATCGAGACCGAGGTACTCGCAGCACACAGGTC
>CAVOEM010000032.1:0-17939 GCA_963694575.1 Planctomycetes bacterium UBA1146
CCCCGGTAAAGTAATTGATGAGTACAGCCACCTCGGTGTCCGCCACATCGATGATCCCACCTTCGCCAGTGAAGAATGCCACTCCGACGATTAGCACCAGTACCAGTAACAGAGACGGCCACAGCAACTTCTTCGGATCAAAGGGGAGCCCTCCTCCTCGACCTCGAGATCGTCCCTTACCGCCAGGTGGCGGTGGCCACCCCTCGGGAACACTGTCATTTCCTGCTGCAACCATCTCTAGACTCCTTCCTCAACCAAATAAAAATCACCTGCGCCGTGAATCGATCCCAGATTCGGGATCCAGGATTCAGGACAGGATCGACTGACCCAGGGCGCTGGTGATGATTCCCACCGCGACCTCAGCTGTTCTGTTTCCTTCGTCCAGGACCGGATTCACTTCGACCATCTCGAAGGAACGGACCTCCTCTGTCTTTGCCACCATTTCCATCGCCATGTGTGCTTCTCGATAAGTCAACCCGCCAGGCCTTGCGGTTCCTGTCCCCGGAGCAAATCGCGGATCGATGACATCGATATCAAAACTGACATGGAGGTGATCACAATCCTCGAGCACCGTCGCAAGCGCCTCCTCCACCACATCCGATAGACCTCGTCGATCGATATCTTCCATCGTGTAGGCGGAGATGTCGGAAGCGAGGATGCGCCTCTTTTCGTCGGGATCCAGTTCGCGAAGTCCGATCTGGGCGACCCTGTGGGGGGCGATCTTCGCACCCTGGTAGCCGATTCCGACCAGCGACTCTGGCCCCTTGCCGAGCAAACAGGCCAGCGGCATGCCGTGGATATTGCCGGTAGGAGACGTATCAGGAGTATTGAGATCTGCGTGGGCATCGAACCACAGAATTCCCACCTTCGGGGGAGTCGTGGATCCCTCCTCATGAAGATGAGCGGAGATTCCCGAGATGGTTCCGATGGCGATCGAATGGTCCCCCCCGAGAACCAGCGGAAACCGGCCTGCAGCCAGGGTCGACGAGACTCGATCACACAGGCGAGAACAGGCGGTTTCGATCACCTCGAGGTATCGTTGTGAGGGATCACCTGGCTCACGGGTTTCCGGGATGGGGATCTCGATGTCCCCACCGTCGTGCGATGGGATCTCTGCTCGCTCCAGTGCCGCTTCGAGCCCAGCGATACGGATCGCCGTCGGTCCCATCGACACTCCCCTGCGACCGGCACCGTGGTCCAGCGGCATTCCGATCACCTCGACTGAAGATTCCTTGGCACTCATCGTCGTCCTCCGTCTGGCTGCCTGGCCGCTGGATCTTTCTCAAGACTCTCCTTCAACTGTCCGAGCCGCACGCTCATCCGGTCGATCCGGCTCTTCAACTCGGGCCGGGAGCCAAACGCCTTGCGGTAGGTCTCGTGAGCCTTTCGCGCCAGCTGGAGATCACGTTGGGTCAACGCGCCCTCGAATACCAGTCTCCAGTAATCAGAAAAGATCCCGACACGTGGATCCTTGAGTTCGAGTCCCTGGCGATGGAGTTCGAGCATTTTCCCCGCTGCGATCTGGAACTCTCGTCCTCGACCCGCGCTATCCGATTTGGGGATGGTACGGACGATAGCGACATAGTCCTGCAACACCTTGGAAATCGGTTTGACCCCACGCCAGCGCTGATAACGCTGACGTAAGTTGTCGGAGATTCCAGGTTGCTCGATCAGTTGATCGAGTTGCGGGAGAGGGGTCGATTGAACCTCAAGGATCGCCTCAACTATTTTCAGTGCGCCGAGAGATGACTGGTCGCCCGGGTCCTTTTTGACCGCTTGACGCAGATCGATCAGTTCCTGAACCACTTGCAGGGATCCCCGCAATCTCGTCTCGGTCGTAGGGCGAAAGGCACCGCCAGTATCGTTTCTGAGGATGACCTTACCTTGCGAATCCATGATGACACAGGTCGGGAAGGATCGAGCCCCGATGGCGCGCAACAGCCCCTGGTCTGGCTTGTCGCTCAGTTGGGCACTGATGTTGACATAGGGGACAAATTTCGTCGCTGCTTTTTTCCACCATTGGGACTGGAGAGGACCCCCCTCCAGTGCTTTACAAGGCGGTCAGGGTGAGTAGGAGCGAGTGAAATAAGCCACGATCGGCAGCGAGTCTCGGCTCGATCGGGCCTTTGCCGCCTCCAGGGTTCTTTCCCAGGGCACCGCTTTGAGGAATGGAGCGGCCTGTTTCTTGTTCCAACGGCCCTCCAGATCTGAAGCATTCCCCTGCGCCGTTGCCAGCGAGGGACTCAGCAGCCACAGCAGCAGGACAATCCAACTCGAATTCAGGCGCACTTCCATCTCCTTCCGCAGAGATACCGGGATCGGGGATGTGTTGGTTTGGTCGATCCCCGGGCACAGGATAGCATACCTTTACACCCCCTCCCCAGCAGGTTCGAGAGGAGATCCAGGATGCAAGATCGGTCCCAAAAGCCCCCAGCGGATCCGGGGGTTCGTCGCCAGAGACGTCCCGCTTTCACCGTCAGGGCAGCGATCGAGAGGGACCAACAGATCCTCTTCATGAGAGCCCGAGACGAGAGTTCCTCGCGTCCCGACGGCTGCTGGTACTTCCTTCCCGGGGGCCATGTCAACCATCGAGAAACCCTCGAACAGGCTCTTCGAAGGGAGATTCGAGAGGAGATTGGCATCGAACTGGATCACCTTCGTCCGGCTTTCCTGAGAGAATTCATCGCTCCGCTCCACCAGCGCCTCTCGCCCGAAATGCCGCCGGATCACCATGTCATCGCTCTGATTTATCGGTGCCGACCGGCGCAGGGTGCCACTCCACGACTCGAGCAGGGGGTCGACGGAACCAGCGTGGTCGACGATCTGCTGTGGATCGACCGAGATCAGTTGGAACTACTCGACATCCGACCACCTCACCTTCGCCAGGGCCTGTCCACTCCAGAGTCCGATTCGCAACCCTTGACGTTATGGCCGGAACAGTAGGATCGAGTCGCAGAAGCAGATAAGATCACCGCGCCGCAGAATCTAGAGTCCCCGATGGATGAGGAGAGAGGTTGCCCCGCAAGAAGCCAAAGGCCTCCCGTACCCAGGCCTCCAGCAAGCCCACCGCCAAAAAGAAGTCCGCCAAAAAGAAGACCGCCAAGAAGACCGCCAAGAAAACCGCCAAGAAAACCGGGTCAGCGGCCTCTCGTCGTCAGGGAGGACTGTTCGACTCGGAGTCGGCCGCAAACCCGGTTCGGCCGAAGAAGAAGATCAAGAAGAAGACCGCCACCAAAACCGCCACCCAGAAGACCGCTCGGAAGAGTGCGTCTACTGACCAGGGCGATATGGCCATCGCCGAAAAGATGGCCAACAAGCAGAAGGACATCTCGGTCAGCGAGTTCTTCGCCAAGAATCGTCACCTGCTCGGTTTTGACAGCCCGGCGCGAGCACTGCTGACCACCGTCCGAGAGGCGGTCGACAACTCACTCGATGCCTGTGAAGAGGCATCGGTGTTGCCCGAACTCTTCATCGACGTCAGGGCGACCGAATCGACCCAGCACGTGGTCACCATCCGAGATAACGGCCCTGGAATCGTCCGGGAGCAACTGCCCCGCATCTTTGCCCGGTTGCTCTATGGATCGAAGTTTCACTCACGCAAGCAAACCCGTGGCCAGCAAGGGATCGGGATCAGCGCAGCAGGGATGTACGGCACTCTCACCACCGGAAAACCGATGCGAGTGGTCAGCCGCACCTCTCGAAGAAAACCCGCCATCGAATTGGTGCTGGCCATCGACATGGCGAAGAACCTACCAGTGGTCAAGAAGGAATCGGAAGTTGAAGTCGAATGGGCTCACGGAACCGAGGTTCAGATCGAGTTGGAAGGAACCTACAAGAAGGGCAAGCACTCGATCGATTCATTCCTGGATCAGGTTTCCCTGGCGAACCCCCACGTCAAGATTATCTACAGCAATCCGATCGACGAAGAGCCCATCATCTGGGAACGCGTGTCCAAGGTACTACCGGATCCTCCCAACGAAATCCTGCCGCACCCACACGGCGTCGAACTGGGAATCCTGATGCAGATGATGAAGGAAACCAGTTCTCGCACAGTCAGTGGATTCCTCTGTACTGAGTTCTGTCGTGTGACACCCAATGTCGTGAAGAAGATCAGTGACGAGACAGAAGGTCTGGGCAAAAGGATCGACACCGATCGCCACCCGAAGAGACTCTCCAATACGGATGTGAAGGTTCTTCACAAGGGTATCGAGGCGACGCGGATGATGGCCCCCCCCACCAACTGCCTTTCCCCCATCGGTGAGGTACTGATGGCGAAGACCTTGGGGCGAAACTTCGATCCGGAACTGGTCATCACCGTGACCCGCCAGCCCAGTGTCTACCGTGGCAATCCCTTCCAGGTCGAGGCGGGGATCGCCTGGGGTGGTGAACTCCCGGGTGACGATCTCGCATCGATCTACCGCTTTGCCAACCGGGTGCCACTGCAATACGAACAGGGCGCCTGTGCCATCACCCAATCGATCGTCGGCACCCCGTGGAAGAACTACGAGATCCAGCAAGCCCGAGGAGCTCTACCTACTGGCCCACTGGCGATCCTGGTGCACATCGCAAGCGTCTGGGTTCCCTTCACCTCCGAGAGCAAGAAGGCGGTGGCCAGTTACGACGAGATTCTCAAGGAGATGCGACTGGCCATCATGGAAGCGGGAAGAAAACTCGCCATTCACCTGAGGAAGAAACGTAGACTGGCCGATGCGGAACGGAAGAAGGACTACATCAAGACCTACATCCCCCAGATCGGGATCGCACTTCAAGACATCCTGACTTTGAGTGATACGCAGAGAACCAAGGCCGAGGGGAACCTCTCAGAAGTCCTCGAACGAAGCCGGAAGATGTGAGGTAGGACGACATGGCCAAGAAGATCGCAAAATCATACATCGATCGTGTCAAGCGAGAGAACGCCAAGCGCGACAAGAAGACCATCACCAGCATCGAAAACGCTGCGGATGAGATCTACAAGAAGATCCTGCGCAAGGGCAAGCCGATGCTTCGCTTCCCCGTGCGAAGCCTTTCCAACGTCTCCTACGACAAGAGGAAAGGGTACCTCGAAATCGGCAAAGCCCGAAAAGAACGCACCCTGACCGTCAATACCGTCAAGGGTTTCGCCCAGACGTTGAGAATGATGGGACTGTCGAGAGAACTGGTCCAGACCAACGACTTCGCGACCAAGCGAGATGTTTACTACCAGTCCAAGAACTGGGCGGAAGCCAAGTTCTCCGAGCAGTCGGAATCCGACACGGTGATGGATGACATCGAAGCACTCTTCTCGGTCGATGACGTGAGTCGAGAGCAGTTGAGGTTTGTGCCGGATGAGCACGGTGGTGCAGTGGCGGGAGAGTTGGTCGTCCTCGACCCTGACCTGGATACCGGGGAAGTCGAGCGGATCGACTGCACTCGATTTGGCAGCGGTGCCTACTCGATACCATCCTCGGTCGAACATCTCAGTTTCGAGACCAATGCCAAGTTTGTCCTCGCCATCGAGACCGGTGGAATCTTCCAGAGGCTACAGAGTCACAAGTTCTGGAAGACTGCCGACTGCATCCTGGTCAGCATGGCTGGCGTCCCGACTCGGTCGACACGCCGTTTCATTCGACGCCTCAGTGATCAGATCAAGATTCCCGTCTACGCCTTCGTCGATTGTGATCCATACGGGATTTCCAACATCTATCGGACCCTCAAGGTGGGCTCAGGCAACGCTGCCCACATCAACCGCTTCTTTTGTGTCCCCAGCGCTTCTTACCTGGGGGTCACCCCCCAGGACATCATCGATTACGACCTTCCCACTCACCCGCTCAAGGATGTGGATATCAAGCGCGCCAAGGATGCCCTCAAGAACGACCCCTTCTTTCAGAGCAAGAAGCAGTGGCGAGATGCTCTCGAACAGTTACTCAAGATGGGGGTACGAGCGGAACAGCAGTCCTTGGCGATGTGGGGCCTGAATTATGTGATCGAGACCTATCTCCCCGCAAAACTGGCAAACTCAAAAAAGTTCCTCCCCTGATCGGGTTCTTCTTGAGTAACATACAGGGCATCTGAAAGAGGAGATCCACATGAAGTGTACATGGACACTACCACTCTTGCTCTTGCTCTTACTGCTACAGCCAGTGTTGATGCTGGCCCAGGTCCCGGAGAGTAGCACCACGGCCACCCTTCAAGCCGAACCGAGTCCCTGGCTTCAGGACCTGATGCCGACCCCGATGCGATCGGAAATTCTCGGGCTGGAACGCTGGCAGTGGCTCGCCATCGTTTCGCTGCTGATCGTCTCCTGGATTTTCCAGAAGATCGTTTCCCACCTCTCCTCGTCACTACTTCGTACGATGATGAGTCGACTCAACGATAGCGATCAAACCAGCAAGGTAGTTCAATCGATCGGTCGCTCGATCGGCTGGTTTGCTTCGGCAGGAATGGTCTACCTCACCGGCCCCTGGTTGGTCCTCAAAGAACCCGGTGACTCGATCCTGTCGATCATCGCACGTGCGCTGGCGACCATCGGCGGCTTGCTGCTGGCCTATCGCTTTGCGGATCTGGTCGGCGCACGCCTGATCGATTCCTCATCGAAGACCGAGAGCAAACTCGATGACCAGCTGGCGCCGATGATTCGCAAAAGTCTCAAGGCGCTGGTCACTGTCGCAGCGGTGCTGTTCTTGATCCAGAGTACAGGTAGTGACATCATGCCGCTGGTCACAGGACTCAGCGTCCTCGGCATCGGAGTCAGTTTTGCCGCCAAGGACACCTTTGCGAACCTCTTCGGATCACTCACCGTCTTTGCCGATCGACCCTTTCAACTGGGCGATTGGGTCAAGGTGGGTGGAGTCGAGGGAACTGTCGAGGAGATCGGCTTTCGCTGCACCCGGATCCGGACCTTCGAGAGTTCTCTGGTCAGCGTCCCCAATCAGGAACTGGTCAGTGGCATCATCGACAACATGGGTCAGCGAAGTTTCCGCAGATTCAAGACCACCATCGGCATTCGCTACGAGACTCCAGCGGACACCATCGAGGGGTTCTGTGCCGGGATTCTGGGAATCGTCGAGTCCAATCCTCACATCGAATACGAGTCCGCCAAGGCCAACCTGGTCAACTTCGGAGCCTCGAGTCTCGACATCCTGGTCAATATTCGCTTGATAGTCGCGAACTACCTGGAGGAATTGCAAGTCAAGCAAGCGTTCCTCCTGGAAGTGATCCGCCTCGCCGAAGAGATGGAAGTCGGATTCGCCTTCCCCTCCACCAGTCTCTATCTGGAGTCCACTCCAGAGAAACCGTTCTTGGCCGAGAAATCCTCCATATCGCAGTTGAAAGCACAGATCGAGAAGTTCGGTCCCGGTGGCTCGCAGACTCGAACCGGAGGCAATGGCGAGTTCCCCGATTCTCGCTGAGATCAGGACCGCAGCCGACTTCCGATGAACTGGAGAAGCGGCTCGGCGGCATCGACATGAAGCCAGTGGCCGGCAGTTTCGATCACCTCCAACGAATATCGAGAAGGTTCACTTCGTTGCAGATCCTCCATCCGCTGCCGCGAAAGTGGTGACACCACCTTCGACCGTCCCCCCACGCACATCGAAACTTGGAGGGTTCCGGGGGACTCGATCAGTTTCCAACCATCGATCCTGTGGTGGTCTGAGAGCATCTCCTCGATGCGATCGATCTCGCTGGTGAGTTCTAGTTGCCCATCCGGTCTTCTTCGTAGATTCTTCCCGACCCAACCAGCCACCGCTGCACCGAACCCGCCATTGGCTAGCATCTCTTCAAATTGATCGCGATTGCCATAGGTCTCCGGAGCTTCTCTCAGTAGATCGAGCAATCGAAGTACCGGAACTTCATCACGAGCGACTCCATCCAGATGTAACGGACCAGGGTCCGCATCCAGAATCATCACCTGCTCGATCGAGTCGAGCCTGGAAGTGAGGCTGAGAGCGATCTTCGAACCGAAAGAATGGCCGATCACCGTCTCGGGCTCGATCCCGACCGAACTGGACCAGCCGAGCAGATCCTCTACGCACGCCTCTACGCTGTCGGGAGGAGACCCTTTTCCGGACCGTCCATGGTGCCTCAGGTCCACCGCTACCACCGAACGATCGGGATGACGATCGACCAATTCCCTGGCAAACCCGGCCCAGTTCGCCCCAGAACCGAGGATTCCGTGAAGAATCAAGATCCACCGATCGGAAGGTGAGGACGGAGAAGTCCGTACCAAGTGATGCAATTGGGCGGACACAGACAGGCCTCGATTCTTCCGGAACAGTTCATTCTCTTCTCACACTACCATCCACCACTATTTCCCCTTTTTACCCCGCTCCTTCATCTTGCGAAGTGGCGGAAAAACTCCATGATGGCTGCCATGCCGGAGAGGGAATCAGCGATGCCCGACCATAGCGGTCCAGAAACCCCTGACCCAGGAACGCGCCGGATTCCAGGGGCCAAGCGACGTAAGCCGATTACTCCGGCACTGCGCCCCTGGCTATTGGTGGTGCTGGGCCTCTTCTCGATTCTCGGACTCAACTCCTTCTACCTCGGATCGATCACCATCGCAGAGTCGTGGAGTGGTCAATTACTGCAGGATTCTTTCTACCAATGGATGTTTCTCGTCCACTTGATCCTGGGCTTGCTCTTCATCGTCCCGATGGTGGTCTTCGGCATCTGGCACCTGCGAAACTCCTGGTGGCATCCCAATCGCAGAGCTGTTCGAGCCGGGATGGCTCTCTTCATCGTGAGCCTCGTCTTGTTGATCTCGGGAGTCTTGCTCACTCGCATCGAGGGAATCATGGAGGTGCGGTCTTCGATGTGGAGGTCCGCCCTCTACATCTCCCACGTGGCGACCCCGGTGATGGCAAGCTGGCTCTTCGTACTCCACCGACTTGCCGGGCCAAAGATCCGCTGGAAGACCGGCATCCAGTTGTCGCTGGTCGGCGTCGTGATGGTGGTCGGGATGCTTTTCTGGCACCAGCAAGTGGGCCAGGATGGCATCACACCCGCTTCCGGTGACCGCTATTTCCAACCCTCGCTGGCGCGCACCGATGACGGCAAGTTCATCGCCAAGGAACGGCTGATGCGAGATGAATCCTGTCGCGAATGCCACTCTCAAACCCATGCCCGCTGGCACGACTCCGCTCACCACTTCAGTTCCTTCAACAATCCGGCATACCTCGCCAGCGTTCGCCAGACCAGAGAAGTGTTGCTCGATCGAGATGGGGATGTACACGCCTCCAGGTTCTGCGCCGGTTGTCATGATCCGGTCCCCTTCTTCAGCGGTGCATTCGACGATCCGAATTACGACGATGTCAATGATCCAACAGCAGATGCTGGAATCACCTGCACCGTCTGCCATGCCATCGAGTCGATTCCGGGGAATCGAGGCAATGCGGAGTTTGTCATCGCCCAGCCCGATCTGTATCCCTTCGCACTCTCCGACTCCCCATCGCTCACCTGGATCAATCGACAGTTGATCAAGGCGAAGCCTTCGTTTCACAAGAAAACCTACCTGAAACCGATTCATCAAACAGCGGAGTTTTGCGGCACCTGTCACAAAGTTCACATTCCCGAAGAGTTGAATCAGTACCGCTGGCTCAGAGGCCAGAATCATTACGACTCGTGGCTCCTGAGTGGAGTCAGCGGTCATGGAGTGGCCTCCTTCTACTATCCAGATCAAGCGCAGTCCAACTGCAACGGTTGCCACATGCCGCGGATGAATGGGGATGATTTCGGAGCCAAAGACCTGTCCGGTGATGGCCAACTTCAACTTCACGATCACCTGTTCCCCGGGGCCAACACGGCGCTGCACTCCCTCGTCGGCACCAGCCAGCAGTCGCTGGATGATCAAACACGGTTTCTTGAGGGGACCATCCGTGTCGACATCTTTGGTCTCCGCCGAGGAAAAGACGTCGATGCCCCACTGGAAGCACCGATCGGCCCGACCATCCCGGTGCTTCAGCCTGGAGAAACGGTGTTGCTGGAGACTGTTCTGAGAACACTGCGCATGGGACACCACTTCACCCAAGGAACCGCCGACTCCAACGAGGTGTGGATTCAGGTCGATGTGCAACAGCACGGCAAGACCATCGCAAGAAGCGGATTTATTGACCCGTCAGGTGAAGTCGATCGATGGTCACATTTCCTCAACTCCTTCGTCCTCGATCGAGAGGGCAAGAAGATCAACCGACGCAATGTCGAGGACATCTTCGTGCCGCTCTACAACCACCAGATACCACCAGGAGCAGCCGATACTCTGCACTACCTGCTCCACGTGCCCGAGGATGCGAGCGGCGAACTGACCGTGAAGGTCAAGGCGCTGTACCGCAAGTTTGACCAGCATTTCATGGAAATCGTAGGTGGTCCAGACGTGAACACCTTACCGATCACGGTACTCGGCGAGGACGAAGTTACATTTGCCATCGGTTCCGGCGAAGGTCGCCATACAGCTGAATCTGCACCTCTGTGGATGCGCTGGAATGACTACGGAATTGGCCTGTTTCGAAAAGGTGGCTCCGGCGCAGTGCGAGGAGAACTGGTCTCGGCGATTCACGCCTTCGAGCAAGTTGCCCTACTGGACCGCGCGGATGGCCACGTCAACAGGGCACGAGCCTTGATTCGCGCCGGTCGTCTCGACGATGCTGCCAATGCATTGTCGAGTGCGGAAAATCACGATCCTCCGGCCCAACCCTGGACTCTCGACTGGTTTGGAGCCCTGGTGAATCGGGAAAATGGCCACTATGAAGCGGCCTACGAGGCCCTGATCCGACTGGTGGAATCTCGTTACCCCGATGCCCGCAGTCGAGGTTTCGACTTCTCCCGGGACGTGAGACTTCTCAATGAACTCGGAACCATCGTGTTTGCCCAGGCTCGTAGAGAAAATGAGGGTACGCGCGAAGAAGGCCTGGTCGAGGCTAGAGATTGGTTCGAGAAGTCGCTGGCAGTCGATTCGGAGAATGTGAATTCTCACTGGAATCTGGCACAGATTCACGCCCTGCTGGGAGAGATGGAGAAGTCCACCCAACATCGAAACTTGCATCGAAAGTACAAGAAAGACGATTCAGCACGCGATGAGGCGATCTCGAAGATTCGTGCCTCCGATGAAGCGGCTGACCACGCCGCAGCAGCGATCGTCATCTACGATCTACAAAGGAACCCAAGCACTGATCCACCGGGGGGCAAGTGAGCGATCTTCCAGATGGGAAGCCACCGGAGGAGGAGGAATCCCTCGAGCAGGACGATGAAATCATCGGCCGTGCATTTCGTGGAAGTCTGCTCTTTCTTCTGATCACAGCATTACTGAGTGTTCTTATCTGGTGGATCTCTCGCCCGGATGACCAGTCTGAAAAGATACCCGATGTGAATCAGATTCCGGTCCAGATACGAGATGCGGGTGGATCGGCTCCTCCACTTCCCTTCACTGACATCACGATGGAGTCGGGAATCGATTTCATCCACGACAGCGGTGCCCGCGGTGAAAAACTGCTGCCCGAAACGATGGGCAGCGGAGCGGCGTTCTGCGACATCGACCAGGACGGAGATGCGGACCTGATCCTCGCCAGTGGACGCCCATGGCCATGGACCGGAGAAGAACCAAAAGAATCGACGATTCGATTGTGGCTCAACGATGGAACCGGTTCCTTCGACGAGGCCACCGAGCAGTGGCAGTTGGACACCGACTGCTACAGCACCGGAATCGCTGTGGGTGACATCGATGGAGACCAGGATCTTGATCTGTTCATCGCCGCAGTCGGAAGCAACAGACTGCTCATCAATGATGGCTCTACATTTCGGAGAATCGCCGTCGGATCAGCCATCGAGGGAGCAGAGGATTCCTGGTCATCTAGCGCAGGGTTTTTCGATGCCGACAATGATGATGACCTTGACCTGTTCATCTGCGAATACGTGCAGTGGTCTCGGAAGAAGGACATCGAAGTGGACTACCGCCTGACCGGTGTGGGAAGAGCGTATGGTCCACCCACCAACTTCGCCGGTACACACTGCCGCTTACTGATCAATGACGGCGCTGGGAATTTCACTGACGTCTCCGGCGACGCTGGCCTCAGAATCGAAGATTCAGGCATCGCTGTGGCCAAGTCCCTGGCATTGTTACCGGTGGATGTGGATCAGGATGGAAATGTCGATGTGATGGTGGCCAACGACACGACCCGGAACTTCCTGTTCAAGAATCTCGGCAATGGCACCTTCGAGGAAATGGGCGAGAAGATGGGACTCGCTTATGACGGTAACGGTTCGACCACGGGAGCGATGGGACTCGATGTCACCGACTATCGTAATGATGGCAGCATCGGAATCGTGGTTGCGAACTTTTCCGCAGAGATGACCGGGCTCTACCGATACTGGGACAAGTGGGACGTCTTCATGGATGAATCGATCAACGAGGGCATCGGTCCGCCATCGAGAAAGGCTCTCTCCTTCGGCATTCTGTTCCTCGATGTCGATCTCGATGGACGACAGGATCTGATCCAGGCCAATGGGCACCTTGAGGAAGAGATCTCGACGGTGCAACCGGGACAGGAATACCGCCAGGGAGCCCAGTTGTTCTGGAATCGTGGGGATGGAGGAAACGGCTGCTTCGAGGAGATCCCTCAGCAACAGACCAAGGATCTGGGGACTCCTTCGGTGGGAAGAGGTCTGGCCTTTGCGGATATCGATGGCGACGGCGATGTGGATCTCTTGATGACTCAGACAGGAGCTGCTGCACGCCTGCTTCGCAATGACCAAAGTAGCGGCCATCACTGGATCCGTATCGATCCCGGAGATCTACCCGCAGGAACCTGGATCGAATGCCGGCAGAAGAACCGCTCCCAGCGGAGAGTCATCGGACGAACTCGATCCTATCTCTCTCAATCGGAGAGATGGATCACCTTTGGTCTCGGATCCGATGACAGTGCTCCGGAAATCATCGTTCACACTTCCGATGGCGAGACTTTCTCGCAGATCTCACCCGGAGTGGATCGAAGGATCGAAGCTCCCAGGCGCAGATGAGCCACTCGGTCGGTTCCTATTGCTGTAGTGACCTCAGAGGAACCGCAGCGCCCTCTTCGCAACGCCCTCCTCCCACCAGCTGACCGGCGGTGGGCATTTGACCCGATCCCCTCTCGACCTGTACCATTCCCGCCACCGTACAATCGAAGCTCAGTTGATAGAGGGTCTCCTCATCCAACTCTGGATCCACTTCTGGCATGAAGGGATCGACCCCGTATCGGGCTGTCGATGAGATTCTCACTCCATCGATCTTGCCGATCAGCGTATCGATCCCGCGGCCATTTCGATCGGGGTCTCCACCGACGATCAGTGGGAGTTTGTTGAGGGTGCGTTGTCCCGCAGCGGCTTTCTTCCCCACCAGGATGCCATCGAGATAGATGCGGATCTCGGATCCATCGAACTGCCCCGCCACATGATGCCAACGATCTGGTTGGAGCGCCGCATCCTTACTTTCGATCACGTGGTACTGGCCATCGAGGTGAAGCCAGAAACTAGCGACACCATCGGTGAGAAAGAGGCCGTATTCCGATTGTTCCGTCTTGGCAACGAAGGGCCTTCGTCCACTGAAGTCTGAGGATTGAACCCACCCCTCCACGGTGAAGGCTCCCTGAGCCAGTGGCACCCTGGACGAGTCCACCTTCACAAACTCTCCACCACTCAGGACCAGATGGCCGCCCGCTGCTCGCCGAGCCAGCCAGTGATCATGGTCAAAGGGGATCGAGATCCTTCTGGCGGGAACATCCACCGGGCGTGAAGATTCATCATCGAACTGAAGAGAAACATCGAGAGCGGGCCCGGCCACCACTCCGCTCAGGACCAGGCTGTCGAGCTGGACGCTGACCGTCTGCGACTTGCGTGCCCCGGGAGCCAGTACCACCTCTGGAGAGGGGAATGAAATCCGGCCATCGAGGCTACTCAGATGGAATCTCAATAGTCGATCGACTGGATTCTTCAATTCCAGCATCACCTCGACATCCTCGACCGGTTGCGAGGGAATTGGCACACTGGAGGTGAATCGCACCAGATCATTTTTGAGGAGTCTATCGGTCAGAGCACGACGCTCAGGAGTAAATTGCCGCGGATCGAGAAGAGAGCCGACGGGTACCACCGCGATCTCGATCCCCGATGGTCGGACCGTCACCAGGTTCCAGTGATGAATCCACCCTGCGCCTTGAAAGTCTCTGGACCGATGCCCACCGGTGGTTGCCAGGGCGTGGTATTCGATCCCATCTCTATTTCCGCCGTAATGCAATCGGTGGATATGCCCGCCGAACACCGACGAGACATTTCCAGATTTCACCAACTTCTGGTGAACGACATCCCAGTGGCCACCCTTGTAGTTGGTCGAAATCCACCGTGGATGATGGACGAAGACGAAAACACTTTGCAGCGCACTGGTTTTCTCGAGCACTCCATCTAGCCAGTTCAATTGCTCGGTGGAGAACTTCTGGCACGCCGGATCCCCGAAACTCTTCTTGCCAGTCACAGGATGACCCTCATCCGTATACAGAATGATGAATCCGCAACCCTTGTGTTCGAACCAGTACCACAATGGACCGAAGTGTTGTTCGTAGTCTGATTCATGCTCTCCAGCGGGAGGAGCGGAACCTCTCCAGTAGATGTCATGATTCCCCGCCACTGGATACCAGGAAGAGGTGAGTTGATTCATCGTCCGGTGAAACTGGTCCGCCTGGATCAACCACTGGGTCCTGCCGTTGTATCCTTCGATCAAATCACCCACCGTCAAGGTCAGATCAGGATCGACCAGATTCACCTCCTCGACAGCTTGCGCCAGGATCTCGATCCCTTCCGCTGGCCCTCCGGTGCGATCACCCATGATGGCAAACTGCCACATCGTTTCTTCTACGGGAGATTCCAGTGCCTTGGTTCCCTTGCGATCAGTTTGTACCGGGTCACCAGCGTGTGCGAACGGCAAGAAGCCTGCCACCAACACCAGTAGCGACAAGACCGTCAGCCAGGAAAAGGGGCGATTCTTCACTCGCGGATCAATGCTCTGCATCGTATGCATCCCACAACCTCCGTTTCATCCGGATGCTAACCGAGCAAATCGGCTTGTCACGACCTGAACTACCGTAGATGATCCCGGTATTCACCCCGTCGAAACACCATTCAGCACCTCTCTTCTTCGATGAACCTCGATGAAAGGCGCCATTGAATCAGCCTCGCTACAATCCCGGGGCTCCGATTCCAGAGACTCCCTATCACCCGGGGATCACCCAACGAGACCCCTCCTTCCAGATCGACCACCAGCCACCTTCCAGCGACTGGAAGGTCGATGCTTGTTACCTTCATGGAGTCGACCTGTTCAATCATGGTTGCTACTGGGAAGCTCATGAAGCGTGGGAGCATCGCTGGTTACCGCTGGCTGAAGAGGACCCCGCTCGCACCTTTCTCCAGGGACTGATCCAGGCCGGGGCGGCGCTGCTCAAGATTCGCCTACAGGATCCCGACTCCGCCAGGACCATCTGGCAACGAGGCCGCAATCGCCTGCTCCTGATCGATCAGGACAGTCGATCCGGAACCTATCAAGGAATCGAGATGGCCCCACTGATCGCCTCGGTCGATCAGATCGTCACCGCGCAAGATCAGTCCTTCGAGGCACCTTCCATCCAGTTGTTGGGATGGCCCTGATGGAGCCTCAAATTCGACACCTCGATGAGAAGATCGCAGTGGTGACCAAACCTTCCGGCATGTTTGTCCATCCATCGGATGAAGATCGACGGAGGGAAAGAACCATCCTGACTTGGTTACGGGATCGGCTCGATCGAAGGGTCTATCCTGTCCACCGACTCGACCGTGCGTGCTCCGGGCTGGTCAGCCTGGCCCTGGATTCCAATAGTGCACGGGAACTCCAGCAAGCTCTCCAGTCTCCCGCAGCTTCCAAGCAATACCTACTCCTCGCTCGTGGAGAAACGGACTCCGAGTTCGAATGTGATATCCCTCTCAAGTGTGGACCAGAAAGGGTACTTCGCGCGTCGCATTCGCGATTTCAAAAAATACAATCCCATGGTGGGTTTACTCTGCTGAAAGCTCAGATCTTCAGCGGTCGCAGGCACCAGATTCGTCGCCATCTCGCTCACATGGGACACCAGATCGTCGGCGACACCACTTACGGGAAGGGTGGCATCAATCGCTGGCTCCGAGATCAGTTCGGACTGCCTCGCCTGTTCCTTCATTCCTGGAAACTGACGATTCCAGCCCCGGTGATGGAGTCACCACTTCACCTCACGGAACCACTTCCTGCCGACCTTCTGGTGTTCCTGCGCAGTTTCTTCGGTGACCCAAAGATGTGGACTGGCGGGCACCCTGCCGCAGATGAGACCGAGGTGAGGTGTTGAAGTACCTTCGACACCCCCATGCCGCTGCGATACTGGTACCTGCCATCCTGGTACTGCTGGCCCGGATCCTGTTTCAGGGTTTTATCTTTCCCACCGAGTTGAGTGGAGACGAAGCTCAGTACTGGGATTGGTCGCGCAATCTTCAACTCTCTTACTACACCAAGGGTCCGGGAGTGACGCTGATCATCGCTTTCTTCACCAGCCTTCTCGGTGACGTTGAATTCGGAGTGCGGCTCGGATCATACCTTGCACATGCGCTGACCGCTGTGGTGATCGGCATCCTCGGATCACAGTTTTCCGGGAGTTCCACAAGAGTGGTTTGGCTCACCTCCATCGGTTTCCAGTGCGTCCTCGGCTACCAGATCGGTGGATCCCTGATGACGGTGGACATGCCGATGGTTCTGGGCTGGAGTCTTGCGACCGTCTGCGCGATAAGAGCCGTTCAACTCGCTCGCGAGAAACAGTCGGTCTGTGGGTCATTGGTACTGATGGGTGCCGCTCTGGGGTTCAGCTTCCTTGCCAAGTACACCGCACTCCTTGCTGTTGCGGGGTTCATCATAGGAATGTGGCCCTGGCGGAAAGTGCTACTCGCAGCTCCAGGGGCGAAGCTGGGTGGATGGCTCGGATCTTTGTTGTTGATGGCGGGAATCGCTCCGGTGGTGATCTGGAATGCCCAGCGTGGCTGGCCTACGGTTCAGCACCTGCTGGGTCACATTGCAATCCCAGGAGGAGACAGTGGCACGATTTCCTGGACCGAGTTCCAGATCGACTGGCCGGTGAATTATCTGCTGCAAGTGATGGCACTCCCGGGACCCTTGCTGGCAGTGACGATGGGATTGGGAATCCTTGCGTGGAAGCGCGGGAAACTGGACCGACCCTGGCCAGAACTGAGGGTGGCCCTCTGCAGTGCCCTCCCGCTGCTGCTCTTTTACCTGCTGGTGTCCTTCAAGGGGAAGACGGAAGGAAACTGGACCGCAGGAGCAGCCGCTCCTCTGTTACCTTTCGCTGCACTCTGGATCGATAGCCAGTACCAGAAACGTTCGATGATCTGGCTGCAAGGTGCGATTCTAATTCGATCCACTCTCACTCTCCTGTTGCTACTCACCCTTCCATGGTCGGGCCCCCCGATCTCGAATGCGTTGACGACCATCGGGAGTCGCACAAAGATCCCGCTTTATCGCGTCCAGGGCCATCGTGAGTTCGCCTCAGAGGTCCGTAAAATGGCGGCGGAGGCTCTGGGAGAAGTGGGAGCATCCGCGCCAATCATCTGTGATTACTACGACCGAACTGCACTGCTGGCCTTTTCTCTGCCGGATCAACCGGTGGTACACTGCGCTTCAGTTCAACTCGGTGCGCGAAGATCGGCCTATGATGATCTTCCTGCAACACGATTCACCGTGGAGGCTTTCAGTGATCGGGACTTGATCCTGGTCGGAGCCGATGAGCAGCGCTGGCGAAAGGCGTTACATCCTTCTCACCTGATCGAATTGGGAACAGCATTGCAGAGGGAACGACCCAGAAAAATATTCCATGCCCGTATTTCTTCCCAGCAGATGGAAAATGAGCACTAGATTGAAATCGGATCTCGCGGAT
>CAVOEM010000033.1:0-17746 GCA_963694575.1 Planctomycetes bacterium UBA1146
CGTCTGGAGTGCCGTTTCCATCACAGTCCTGCTTCGATCCATCGGAGATCTCACAGGAGTCAGGAATCTGGTTCAGGTTGCAGTCTAATTCCAGACCTTGTGTCACATCGCAGACATCGTCTTCCAGATTGAGATTGCAGTCGGTGAAGGAGGAGATCCAAACTGCTTCTCCATAGAGTTCTCCGGGACACCCCACGAGAAGAAACGGAACTTCACAACTGATCGATTTTCCAAACTCTGTACCGGGCATCTGTAATTCAGGAGGAAGGAATCCGTCCTGGACATTCCAGGATCCATTCGCATACCTGTAAACACAGACCGTTCCCTGGGAGTTCCCCGCCATCGGAGCACCGACCACTGCGGTACGGATGCTGAGTCCCACATCCAGACCGAAGGAACCCGCAGAAGTAGCATCGGGCACGAGCCGCTCCGGATTGATCCACATGCTGGATAGACGGTCGTAGATGTACGCGGATCCCGCTCCAGAATCTTCTCCTGGGGCTCCCACGAGCAGATGGTCACGATTCAGATCGACCGAATGTCCGTACAGTCCCAGTGGCTGTGGCGCCGAAGGCTCCTTGAAGGCGGACTCGAGCCAGATCCCGGCACTTTCTTCGAATACCAGTGCTGCCCCGGAATTCGCAATCAGACCAGAATCTCTACCAGGAGCACCGATGGCCATCCGTCCACCGACTTGTACCACCGAGCTACCAAAGCGGTCGCCAGGGAGTCCATTGGAGTGTTCGATCTTCTCATCCAGCAGCCATTGTCCCGCATTGAGCGAGTAGCTGTACACCGCTCCCGCACCACCGGTGAACCCGTTCATCGGTGCACCGACCAGCACAGAACCGCCCTCGATATCCAGGGAATTTCCGAACAACCAGCCCGGCTGCGAGTCAAACGCAGTGATGGTGGACTCGTAGTTCCACCAGCCATTACCGATCCTGCGGAACAGGAATACTGCTCCACGCTCTTGTAATTTTCCTGGTGCCCCCACAGCAACCAGATCGCCTTCGACAGCGACTGCCGTACCAAAACGGTCGTTCAGTGTGGAAGCCACTCCGAACAGTTTCATCTCCTCGATCCAGAGAGTTCCGGTTCTTCGGAAGATGTTGGCTGAACCTGTATCGGTGCCCAGAAGATCATCTTGGGGTGCTCCGATGATGGCGTACTCGGAGCTAGAGGAGATGGATTCACCAAATCCCTCTCCGAATGCGAGCCCAAGCCCAATCAGTTCGGTCATTCCCGGATTACACTCGTCGGGAATCCCGTCGAGGTTGCAATCCTCACTGACCAGAAAGGAGATGTCGCACTCATCGGGAACCAGATTGCCGTTGCAGTCATCACTGGTACCGAGGTCGATATCACACTGGTCAGCAACACCGTTTTGATTGCAATCAACGGTGGGCTGACACTGAGCGAGCAGGTCGACCGGCGAATGGAGTATTCCAAGCACAATTAGAGCTAGCAGATAGGTGATCCGGGGGGACATCGAACCTCCAAGATGGAAAACGGCACTGCAACTTGCAGATACTGCTCTCGCATTGAATTTGTCAGCGGCCAGATTTCCATCTAGCCAGGGGGAATCGTTGACTCACCGGACCCAGCATGAGTCCGGTGAGTATCTTTCAGTTATCAGGGGCAAATCGAGAAGGAGTCGCAGCCGATGCTCTGGCCGTCCGGGTCAATGCCACAGTTGCCGTAAGGGGCAGCTGGAGGTGCGGAGGCCATGAACAAGTGCTGAAGCAGGTAGATCGCGTCACTCAGGTCGAGTGATTCGTCGTCGTTGCAATCTCCAGCGTCCATGCAGCTGGGAGCAGGTCCCGACCCGATGACGTACTGGAGAATGTAAATCGGATCCGTGACGTCTACCGTTCCGGTGGCATTGGCATCTCCCCGGCTGAACTGCTGTTCGCACTCATCAGGGGTTCCATTGTTGTTGGTATCCAGACTTCCGCCGGAGGCGATATCGCAATCGTCGGGAGTCCCGTTGCCATTACAATCCACTTCGCACTCGTCAGGAATGCCGTTAATGTTGCAATCCAATGCGGTACCGCTGCCGATTTCACAAACGTCAGGAAGTCCGTTGGCGTTACAGTCGGTCTCATCCACAGTGACAGTGATCGACTGGATTGCACTGGCTTCATTGCCGTGAATATCGGTGACTGTCCAGGTGATGATCGTGGTTCCGAGTTCGTATTCACCACTCGCATCACTGGTTCCATTCTGATCATTGATCACGCTGGCCACCTGGCAGTTATCCGCTGTTGCGGGCGCAGGCACGGTGATCACACTGTTGCAGGTCGCAGCCGCGGCACCCTCTGTGATATCCGCGGAAGGCTCCAGAGTCGGGTTTTCTTCATCGAGTACCGTCACGTCAAAGGTCGTGCTGGAAGCATTGCCGACTGCATCTTTCGCAGTCACCTGAACCTGAGTGGTTCCCACCGGGAACGAATCGCCGGACTGGTGACTGAGACTGATCGAATGGCCCGAGCAGTTGTCTGTTGAGCTTGGAGCAGCCCAGGTTGCCACTGCGCCACACTGACCAGGATCGTTGCTGAGGGTCATGCTGGACGGAGTTCCGATCACCTGTGGGTTCTCGGTATCCTCGACCAGCACACTGAATGAGCTGGTGGTGGCATTCCCGTACAGGTCTGTGGCGAGTATGAGCACCGTAGTCTGCCCCACTGGGAACTGATCCCCGGAGTCATGGGAAACCTGAATGCTCACCGATCCACAGTTATCCGCAGCACTGGGAGCGGCCCAACTGGCGATCGCGCCACACTGGCCACTGTCATTGGTCAGGGAAATGTTCGCCGGAGTTCCGAAGATCTGTGGCGACTCGTTGTCGTTGACCACCACTTCAAAGCTGCTCTGAGACGAGTTTCCGTACTGGTCAGTTGCAGTGGCAATGACCGTGTTGATTCCCACGGGGAACACGTCGCCACTAGCATGGTCCAACTCGAGTTGCACTGTATCGCAGTTGTCACTGGCAGACGGTGCAGCCCAGGTCACCGCAGCACTACAGTTACCGGTGTCATTGGAGACCTCGATACCCGTCGGCAGTCCGGAGATCTGAGGATCCTCGGTATCGATCACGTTCACATTGAAGGCTGCCAGAGTGCGGTTACCCGAAGCATCCGTCGAAGCATAGGTCACCGGCGTGGTGCCGACCGGGAAGAAATCTCCCGGCGTGTGGGTCTCTTCGAGATTCTGAACCGAACAATTATCTGTCGATGTTGCCGATACCCAACTGACGGAAGCACCGCACAGTCCGAGATCGGAAGAAATCGAGATGTCGGCTGGAATACCCAAAATCACCGGGAACTCGTCGTCGATCACAGTGACGAAGAAGCTATCGGTGCTCTCGTTACCGTGAGTATCGGTGACGTTGTATGTCACCTCGGTGGTCCCCAGAGAGAAAGTATCTCCCGAGGCACTGGTCGAGTTAGATCCAGCGACTTCGCAGTTATCAGAGATGGTGGGCTCGCTCCAGCTGGCTGCAGCAGAGCAAAGTCCTGCTTCCGTACTGACGCTGAAGTCTGCCGGCAATCCTGAGATCATCGGCGCCTCGTCATCGGTCACGGTGATAAAGACGCTGGCAGAAGTTGCATTTCCGTGGATATCCGTGGAAGTGTAGGTCACCTCGGTGGTTCCCACCGCGAAGCTATCACCCGGCAGATGGGTCGAGGTCATTGCTGCGACTTCACAGTTATCACTGCTGGTCGGAGCGACCCAACTGGCAACCGAAGAGCAGAGGCCCGCTTCGGCACTGAGGGTCATGTCAGCAGGCATCGAGGCGATCGTCGGATCCTCGTTGTCGGTGATCGTCACCGAGTAGGAGGAGGTGGACGAGTTGCCGTAGATATCGAGCGCCGTGATGGTCACCTCGGTGGTTCCCACCGCGAAGAAGTCTCCGCTGGTGTGACTCGAGGTCAAAGTATCGATTCCACAGTTATCAGAAGCCGTGGCATCGATCCAGCTGACGATCGCTCCACACGATCCCAGGTCGTTTGCGAGGGCGAGATCGGCGGGAGTATCGAGGATCAGCGGACTCTCCAGATCTACCACCGTGATGGTGAAGGATTCACTGGTCGAGTTTCCATGGATGTCAGCTGCTGTGTAGGTGACTTCCGTGACACCCACCGGGAAAGAAGCTCCTGGTGGGTGCGTCGAGGTCAGGGTATCGACTCCACAGTTATCGTCACTACCCGGGGCAATCCAGTCGATCGTGCTGGAGCAGAGCCCCGCTTCAGATTCGACGGTCATGCTGGAAGGCAATCCATCGATGGTCGGATCTTGATCGTCGATGATGTTGACGAGGAAACTGGCGGAGGTTGCATTCCCGTGGATATCCGTGGTGGTGTAGGTCACCTCGGTGGTCCCCACTGCGAAACTATCGCCTGGCAGGTGTGTCGAGGTCATTTCTGCGACTTCACAGTTATCACTGCTGGTCGGAGCGACCCAACTGACGACGGCACTGCAAAGATCACCCTCAGCATTGAGGGTCATGTCGGCGGGCATCGAGGCGATCGTCGGATCCTCGTTGTCGGTGATGGTCACCGAGTAGGAGGAGGTGGACGAGTTGCCATGGATATCGAGTGCGGTGATGGTCACCTCGGTGGTTCCCACGTCGAAGAAGTCGCCGCTGGTGTGACTCGAGGTCAGCGTATCGATTCCACAGTTATCAGAGGCGGTGGCGTCGATCCAGCTGGCAACGGCTCCACACGATCCCGCATCGTTCGCGAGAGCGATATCGGCGGGAGTATCGAGAATCAGCGGACTCTCCAGATCTTCCACCGTGATGGTGAAGGACTCACTGGTCGAGTTTCCATGAATGTCGGTCAGGGTGTATGTCACTTCGGTGAGGCCTTCGGGGAAGACATCGCCCGGCTGGTGCGTCGAGGTGAGGGTAGCCACGCCACAGTTATCACCAGATTCCGGCGCAACCCAGCTGGCACTGCTGGAACAGAGTCCCACTTCGGTGCCCAGGGTCATACTGGCAGGCAATCCGATGATGGTCGGAAGCTGATCGTCGGTAACGGTGACGAGGAAGCTCGCGGAGAGCTCGTTGCCGTGGATATCCGTGGTGGTGTAAATCACCTCGGTGGTTCCCACCGCGAAGCTATCACCCGGCAGATGGGTCGAGGTCATTGCTGCGACTTCACAGTTATCACTGCTGGTCGGGGCGACCCAGCTGGCGACCGAGGAGCACAGGCCCGCTTCAGCACTGAGGGTCATGTCGGCAGGCATCGAGGCGATCGTCGGATCCTCGTCATCGGTGATGGTCACCGAGTAGGAGGAGGTGGACGAGTTGCCATGGATATCGAGTGCGGTGATGGTCACCTCGGTGGTTCCCACGTCGAAGAAGTCGCCGCTGGTGTGACTCGAGGTCAGCGTGTCGACATCACAGTTATCAGTGGCAGTGGCGTCGATCCAGCTGGCAACGGCTCCACACGATCCCGCATCGTTCGCGAGAGCGATATCGGCGGGAGTATCGAGGATCAGCGGGCTTTCCAGATCTTCCACCGTGACGATGAAACTGGTCAGAGTCTCATTTCCGTGGATGTCAGTAGCGGTCAGATCCACCTGTGTATCACCCACCGGGAACTGATCCCCGGAAGCGTGAGTCAGGGTGATTCCAGCAACTCCACAGTTATCGGTGGCAGTCGGAGCATTCCAGGAAACCATAGCAGTGCACAGTCCAGCCTCACTGGGAACGGTGACCCGCTCCGGAAGACCGATGAACTGTGGTGCCTGCTGATCACTGACGGTGACCAGGAAGCTGGCAGTGGTCTCGTTGCCATGGATATCACTGACGGTGTAGGACACCTCTGTACTACCCACGACAAAGACATCACCTGGGGTGTGTGACGAGGAGAGAGTACTGACCTGGCAATTATCACTGGTAGTCGGAGCAGCCCACATGGCGGCTGCGGTGCAAAGTCCAGTTTCTGCAGGCAGATTGATATCAGAGGACAGACCCAACAACGCTGGAGCCTCATCATCGGTAATCGTGATGAGGAAGGAAGCCGACGAGGTGTTGTCGTCGTCATCCGAGGCGGTGTAGATGACCTCGGTGGTTCCCACGGGGAAGAAATCACCAGGCTGATGGGTAGAGGTCAGGATCACGCTATCGCAGTTATCACCGGCAGTCGGAGCAGTCCAGGTTACTGACGCTCCGCAAAGTCCAGTTTCCGCGGTCATGGTGATATCGAGAGGCATGTTCTCGATCTCCGGATCCTCATCATCATGTACGGTGACGAGGAAAGATTCGGTCTGAACATTACCGTGAATATCCGTAGCGGTGATCGATACCGTTGTGATTCCCTTGGGAAGCGCTTCACCCGGCTGGTGGCTGGCTACAAGAGTATCAATTCCGCAGTTGTCCTGAGCGGTCGGCGCAGTCCAAGGTGCGGTTGCAGAGCAAAGTCCGAGGTCAGTCGGAATCACCATATCGGACGGAACACCGCTCAATACGGGCAGTTCCTGATCCGCCACGGTGACGATGAAGCTCTGGCTACTGGTGTTGCCACTGAGGTCGGTCACGGTGTAGGTCACGACCGTCTCACCGACCGGCAAGATCGCTCCGCTGGCAATGTCCGTCTCGAGGCTGGCGACTCCACAGTTGTCCGAAGTATCGGGATCGATCCAGGAGGTTGTACCTTCACAGGTTCCTGCAACCGTCTCAACGGTGGTTCGCTCGGGGAGATTGGTGATCTGAGGAGCTTCGACATCGGACACGGTGACCAGCATCGTCGCTTGCGTCTCGTTACCGTGGATATCGGTCAGGGTGAAGATGACGTCCGTCGTTCCAACGTCAAATGCAGTTCCAGAGAGATGACTGGTAGCCAGTCCCTCGATACCACAGTTGTCTTCGCCTGTAGGATCAATCCAGCTCGCCAAGGCGGAACAGAGTCCCGCTTCGGAGTTCAGCTGGATGTCTGCAGGCATCTGGATCAGTAATGGTGCTTGAGTATCCGTGACCACCACGTCAAAGGCAGCGGTGGCACTGTTGGCATGCACATCGGTCGCGGTCAAGGTCACGGTAGTCGTTCCCACGGGGAAAGTGTCTCCGGGGGCATGACTGCTCAGAAGTTCCAGCACCTCGCAGTTATCCGAGGCGGTCGGTGCAACCCAGGTCGCCATGGCTGAACACAGGTCCAGCTCAGCGGGGATCTCGACGGTGGCCGGAAGATCGAGGATCTGCGGCAACTCCATGTCAGAAACGATGACAGCGAAGGAGTGCTGTGAACTGTTGGAGTGAATATCCGTTGCGGTGTAGGTCACCAAGGTGGTTCCCACCAGGAAAATCGTACCGGATACATGAGAGGTCTCGACCAGCTGCACTTCGCAGTTGTCGGTCACTGTCGGCTCTGTCCAGGTCGCAGCAGCCGAACACTGTCCCGGCTCGGAGGAAAGAGCGATCTCAACTGGAGCGGCGGAGATGATTGGCAGTTCCTCATCGAGTACCGAGACCACGATCTGAGCCGAAGTCTGATTGCCATGAAGATCGGTCGCGGTGTAGGTCACAACAGTATCACCCACCGTGAAGAGCCAACCGGGCTCATGAGTGGAGACCAGTGACGGCGATCCGCAGTTGTCGGTGCTCGTCGGAGCAGCCCAGGTCGCGAGAGCCTCACAAGTTCCGGCAATGTTGGTGACGGAAACTGCTGGGACCAGGCCATCGATGGTCGGGAGTTCTGTATCCTCGACGATCACCTGGAAAGAAGCCGTGGACTGAAGACCAGAGGCATCGGTAGCAGTGTAGGTCACAGAAGTAGTTCCAACGTCGAACTGCTCGCCCGATTGGCGATCTGACAGCAATGTGCTGACACTGCAGTTATCGGAGGCGGTCGGAAGATTCCAGGAAGCCGCTGCGACGCAGGAACCGAGTTCATTGGTCAGAAGGATATCCTGCGGCATGTCTGCGATGACTGGCTGTTGGACATCCAAGACCGTCACGTCGAACGACTGGGTGGCCAGGTTCCCGTTCACATCCGTCACTTCGTAAGTGACCATTGTGGTTCCGACATCAAAGGCAGAACCCGGAGCATGGGAGGTGGTGAACTGAGCAGTACCACAGTTATCACTGACCTGGGGATCAGACCAGGCCACGACTGAACCACATACATCCGGAGTACTGTCCACAGTCATGTTGGACGGAACGCCGATCAGAACCGGCAGTTCATCGTCGACCACGGAGATGATGAACGACTCCTGGATGATGTTTCCATGAACGTCATCGGCGGTGTAGATCACTTCGGTGTCGCCCACCGGGAAGGAACTTCCAGAGAGCACGCTTCCCACCAGTTCAGAGCCGGAGCAGTTGTCGGAAACAGTCGGCAGTGCCCACTCGGCGCTCTGATGGCACAGACCTGGAGAGGTCGATAGTGTCATGCTGACGGGCATTCCTGAGATCACTGGCAGTTCCGTGTCAGTGATATTGACATCGAAGGCGAAGTCGAGGGCATTTCCATGTCCATCGTCGATGTGGATGGAGACGGTCGTGGAACCGACCGGGAACTGATCACCCGAATTGTGCGATGAAGTCATCACCGGGTTACCACAGTTGTCCGTTACGGTCGGAGTCGCCCAGGAGTAAGTTGCACCGCAACTACCTGGATCGTTGGGAAGTGTGACCGTACTCGGAATACCGGATACGACGGGCATCTCGTTATCGATCACTGTCAGGTCGAAGGTCGCAGCCGAGGTGTTTCCATTCGCATCCGTCGCCAGGTAATTGACCTGCGTCGTTCCAACCGGGAACTGATCACCAGGCTGGTGATCGGAACTGAAGGTCGATCCCGGGCAGTTGTCCTCGATACTCGGTGAAGCCCAGGAAACGAGTCTAGTACACAGTCCTGGGTTCGAGTTGACGATCACGCTGCCTGGCAATCCAACGATTGTAGGCAAGTCCACATCCTGGACAGACACTTCGAAAAAGTCTTGCTTGATGTTTCCATTATCGTCAGTCGCAGTGTAGGTCACGAGGGTCGTGCCTACGGGGAAAGCGTCTCCGGAGTTGTGATCGGAGGCGAGGCTGACATTGAGACAGTTGTCCGCTGTCGATGGCTCCGTCCATGTCACCTGTGCGGTGCACAGTCCTGGATCATTTTCCACACTGAGATCGTTCGGAACATTGAAAAGGATTGGCAACTGATTATCGAGAACGACGACGTTGAAGAAATATTCAGTGATGTTGCCGCTGACGTCTGTTGCGGAAACCAGCACTGTTGTCGAACCCACAGCGAAGACGCTGCCAGAGGTGTAAGTTGAGAATGAAGCGGCAATACCACAGTCATCGGTGATTAGCGCCGGATCCCATGTCGCCACTGCGCTACACCCTTGCAGATCAGCATTGACCACTACCTCGACCGGAAGTCCAGAGATCACCGGAGGATTGGGGTCAGCATTCACTTCGCAACTGTCTGGGATTGCATTTCCATTGCAGTCCAGCGCACCACCTGCGAGATCACACTCGTCAGGAGTTTCATTCGAATCGCAGTCAAAGGACGTTCCAGCCAACAGCTCGCAGGCATCGATTGAACCGTTCTGGTTGCAGTCTTGCTGCGCACCAGTCATCAGTTCGCACTCATCTGGATTCATGTTGCCGTTACAGTCCATCGAAAGGCCATATGCGATGTCGCAGATGTCAGGAACTGAGTTGAAATTGCAATCTTCAGTCAGTCCTGCATCGAGTTCGCACTGGTCAATCAGCAGATTCAAGTTGCAGTCATCTGCTATCCCGATGGTGATTTCACAGATATCGAGTGCATTGTTATTGTTGCAATCGTCCTCTGTGCCACTCGCTATGTCGCAACTGTCAGGAATCTGATTCGCATTGCAATCGATGGCGAAACCGAACTGCAAATCACAAGAATCAAGGAACCCATTTCCATTGCAGTCGGTGGCGGTTCCAGAAACCAACTCACACTCATCAGCGATGTTGTTCAAGTTGCAATCTGCTTCACAGTCATCAGGAATGCCGTTGGTGTTGCAGTCCTGGCTGGTGGCACCAGCAATATCACAGGCGTCGATGACATTGTTGAGGTTGCAGTCGAGTTCGGTGCCATCTGCGATCTCACAATGATCTGGAATCCCGTCCAGATCACAGTCAGAAGAAACCCCGTCGGCGATCTGGCAGGCATCTGGAATTCCATCCAGATCACAGTCCTGACTGGTCGCCTGGAAGATATCACAGGGGTCATCAATTCCATTCAAGTTGCAATCCGGGGCGCCGATCAACCGATCGATCACCGCAAACTCGGTGGAAGAGGAGCTTCCGAGGACCCAGCGGCCGTCTCCAGCCACGCTCCAACCGAAGCGGTCTCCCTCAAGTGCATTGGTCGGAGTGAAGACGCTGGTGGTGTAACCACCGGCTCCATCCGGCTGTTGCAAGTAAAGAAGGCCGGTGCTGTTGTTTGCCCTCCAGGAGCCGAAAATCAAGACCTCACCACTGAAGGCGACATCGTTGCCCAGTTGCCCATTGGAGATCGCTGGCACCGAGAACTTCTGGCTCTGATTGAACACGAACCCGGTACGATCGAACAAGTAAGCTGCACCATCTTGACCATCCGCGATCGGGGCTCCGACCAGCAGTTGATCCGCTGACAGATCGATGGATCTGCCAAACTGAGATCCTTCTTGTGGATCCTGGGCAGTGACCTTCTGGGTAAATAGCCAGTTGGTCTGAGAAATGCTCGTGTAGAGGAACACGCCACCGACTTGCTGAAGGGTAGCAAGATCCGATCTCTGGTCACTGACCGCGATGGTATTTCCATCGATCGCAACTGCCCCACCAAATCGTTTCGCTGAGGTCGGATCATTCGACTCGATGATCAGATCCTGGTTCCAGGAAAATCCATTGTTACTGAAAACATATGCAGACCCGGCCGCGACCCCAGCCAATGCTCTCCATGCACCCACCACGGCTCTTTCACCCGATACCCCGACCGAGATCCCGAACTCGTCATTGGCCACTCCATTCGATGCTTCGAGTTTGACCTCAAAGATCCAGTTGGTGCCATCGTGTCGGTAGATATACGCTGCTCCGCCATTCTGACCGAGTGATCCTCCTGTAGCTCCAGGCGAACCGACGATGAGAAGGTCGCCATCGATGGCCACGCTCCAGCCGAACTGGGCACTTGCTGTCGAATCGGGCGGAAAAATCGTCGATTCCTGAATCCACCGGGATCCGGTGTTGCGGTACATGTAAACGGCTCCGGTGTTCACACCTGCCGAGGTCCCATCCGGTGCACCGATGACCATGCGGTCACCCGAGATATCGGATGACGAGCCATAGTTCACACCTTGTGCGGCAACGGTGAGAAGATCCTCAAGGAATCCTTCACATGCATCCAGGATCTGATCCTGATTGCAATCCAAGGATGGAAGGAGCGCGATCTGACATTCGTCAGGCACTCCATTTCCATCACAATCGCTGCTGGTGTTGTCTGCTATATCACAACTATCAGCCGATCCATTTGCGTTACAGTCCAATCCAGGCTCGCACTGGGCGACGACCTGGGAACCGGAACTAAAAATCACACTCAACAGAACAACCAGGAAGGCGAGGGGTAGCGTCTTCATGATCTGGACCTCCAGTACTCCCGTGAATCTCACGGGTGGGGAATTGATCGATCGGGGAGAGGGCACACCTCTTCCCGGGAACAGGGTTTCAACATGTATCTTGATCAGGAAATGAATGACCCGCCGGTAAGGCTCGTCAGTTCTGAATCCTTGCTGTGGATGGAAGAGTCAGGACTTCTAATTTAGCGTTCCTGGCATTCCTGACTACCCGAGATTCCTCACCATGCTCAATTTTATAGTGCTGAAGAAAAATTCCTCGGCTCTGAGCACCATCGAAAACCTCGGCAAAGCTTGCCGACGAGTCACTTCAATTGAGGACCCGGTGCCAGAAAGATGAGAACCATCAGCGGTTCTTCACCGTCATTCTTGACCCCGTGAGGCACCCCTGCAGGCGCAACGAGCATCTCCCCTGGCCCCATCGAGAACTGGTCCTTCTCGAGCAGGAATTGACCTCGCCCCGTGACCACAAGATAGACCTTGTCGGTCCCTGAGTGGGCGTGGAGAGCGTGTTGCTGGCCTGGTTCCAGCGCATTGACTCCCACCAGCATATGCTCCGACTGATAGATGGTGCTTTTACCCATTTTTTGCTGGTTCCATACGGCATGGTCGAGCGGCTGGATCGGCTGTGGTTGGCTGGAATCTGCATCCATCGATGACATCATGGTGATCCTTCCTCACGGTTCAGTAACGAGTACACCTGGTGAGCGGCATCTCTTCCCGATCGAGCACACGACTCCAGTGAGAGGCCATCGAGATGGCTACCTACCATTGCCAACGCAGGCCATCGTTTGACTTCATTACGCAACGCTGCCACCTTTCTGCGGTGCCCTCGGTGAGGCTGTGGAATCGACCGAGGAGCTCGTCTGAGTTGCACCATGTGAGGATCCAGATCGATTCCCTGGGCCTTTTGGAGAGCTCCGATCGCCCGATCCTGCAGCATTGCATCGGACTCGTCGATCTGCTCCGGATGACGGCTTCCTCCGAGAAATACGGTCGCCAGCGACTCTCCTGCGGGGCAACGGGAAGGAAAGAGAGAGGAACTCCAGATGGTCCCGAGGATCCCCAGAGATTCGCTCGAGGGAACCAGGAAACCGAACCCTTCAGGGCGTATCCGGCATTTGCTCGCATCGTAACCGATCTGTACGACCGTCAGTGATGCGTACGGTATCGATTGCAGGATCTCCCCTGCACGGCTCGAGAGAGGGTCCAGCAAGGTCGCGGCCGCGGTCGCTGGTATCGCCAAGATGACGCCATCCACATCGACCGTATCGGAGGAATACGCCCCTCCCTGCTGAAGCCTCCAGCCACCGTTCTGTGGCTCCAGGGCAACTATCGGGGATTCGAGATGGCATCGATCGGCCAGTTCTGCCGCCAGCGCACGCGGCAATTGTTCCAATCCCTCGGCAAGTGTCGCGGTGCGGCGCAGGGGTGCGGACGGAGCAGAACGGCTCCTCAGCAGGCCCGAGATGACACTTCCGTACTGTTTTTCCCATTGCGGCAGTTTCGGCTGAAACGAATCGATCTCGAGCCACTCGGCTCGTCCTCCGGAAACCCCAGATACCATCACATCCGCCAGCACCCGTGCGGCCTCACTGCCAAATCTACGGCGGAAAAAAGTGCTGACCGACTCCTCTTCACTACCGCCTCGGCCGATCCACGGCTCCATCAGGAAGCGGCACCATCCCGCCGGAGACAGCGCGCGGGAGAAGGGTATCGACAGAGGAGAGCTGGGTAGTGCACGCAGCGCTCCATCCTTCCAGATGAATCTCTTCCGTGCGCATCGATCGGCGTTTTGCCATTGCGACTCCAATCCGACCCGCTTGGCCAGATCGATCAGGCAGTGGCTGGAAGGGAGGATCGAATTGGGTCCCCACTCCAGGGTCCAGGAGTCACTCCTGGAAGTGCGGATCCACCCACCAACGCGAGGGCTCGCCTCGAACAAATGAACATCTGCTCCCAGCTCACGAGCATGAATCGCAGCCGATAGGCCGCTGATCCCTGCTCCGATCACCGCGATCTTGGTAGGTCCATCCTCAACGCGGGGCACGGATCTCATCCACCACGGCTCGCAGACTCTCCACCGGTGTCGGGGGCAAAATACCATGACCCAGGTTAAAGACGTGTCCTGGATGATCACCAAAGACATCGAGCAGGCCCCTGACCCGCTGTCGAATCGACTCTTCTGAAGCGAAGAGCGCCTGCGGTGGCATGTTGCCCTGCAGAGCACAGCGATCTCCAAAGATATCCAGGGCCTGCTGCGGCCTCGTCATCTCATCCAGGCTGACCGCCTCGATTCCGACTTCATCGACCATCCTGGAAATCTGTTTCAGGTGACTGGCTGCACCACGGATGAAGAGGATCCTCGGAACCCCACAACCGTCGAGTCCTTCCATGATCCTCCGGCAGTATCTCAGGGAGAACTCCTCGAAGGCCTGATGACCGAGCATCCCACCCCAGGAATCGAACAACTGGATCGCATTCGCTCCCGCCTCGACCTGGGCTCTCAGATAGGAGGTCACCGTGTCCGCCAATTTCTCCATCAGGCGATGCAGGTCTGCGGGACTCTCGTAAACCATTCTCTGAGCCGCAGCAAAGGTACGACTGGGAGATCCTTCGAGGGCGTAGCAGGCGAGTGTCCAGGGTGCACCGGCAAAGCCCAGCACCGGAACCTTCCCCTGTACACGCTGATGAGTCGCCCGGATCACATCCATCACGAATCCTGTCTCCTCGACCGGATCGGGAATCGAAAGACGATCAATCCCAGCCCGATCGGTCAACGGCTGCGACATGCAGGGTCCTCGATCTCCAAACTCCACTGGCAGCCCCATCGCCTCCAGCGGCACCAGAATGTCGCTGAAGATGATCACCGCATCGACATCGAGGACATCGAGCGGCTCCACCGTCACCTCGGATGCCAGTTCAGGATTCTTGCAGAGTTCGAGAAACTCCATGCCCGCACGAATTCTCTGATACCCCGGCAGGTATCGACCCGCCTGTCTCATGAACCAAACAGGGGTTCGGTCGGTAGGTTCTCTCCTGAGAGCTCGGATGAGCCGTGAGTCCTGTAAATCCATGATTGTTCCTTTCTCAGTTACGGGCACCCAGAAGATGGGCGGCCCGTTCTGCTCCGTATGTGATGATGATAGATGCACCCGCCCTGCGAAGGGAATGCAAGGATTCGATGTAGGCCCGATCCAGATCGATCCAACCTCGATCGGCAGCGGCATTGAGTTGCGCCCACTCGCCACTGACATGGTATGAAGCGATCGGGATGTCGAAAGTATCATGGACCCTCGAGATGATGTCGAGATAGGGCAGTCCTGGTTTGACCATCACGATGTCCGCCCCTTCTTCGAGATCGAGGGCCACCTCCTGAAGTGCTTCCCGTGAGTTTCTGGGGTCCATCTGATACGCCAATCGATCCCCACCTGCGGGAGTGCTACCAGCGGCATCCCGGAAGGGACCATAAAACGCTGAGGCGTATTTTGCTGCGTAGGAGAGAATCATCACCTCGTCATGTCCGGCCCCATCCAGGGCGGTTCGAATCGCACCCACCTGGCCATCGGCCATCGCAGAGGGAGCGACGATATCACAGCCTGCTTCCGCAAAAACGATCGCCTGCTGAGCCAGCACTTCGAGAGTGGCATCATTGTCGACCTGAAAACCCTCTTCGTGAGTATCGGTGATGATCCCACAGTGGCCATGGTCGGTGAATTCACAGAGGCAAACATCTGCGATGATGAGAAGATCTGGCGCTCTCTGGCGGATCTCCCGAATTGCCCGGGGAATCACTCCGCCGGGATCGACGGAACTGGAGCCTCTGGAGTCCTTCTGATCTGGAACTCCAAACAGGAGCACAGCAGAAACTCCTGCTTCCTCGACCGCGAGAGCCCGATCTCCAATTCGATCGGTCGAATGATGATGCTGTCCGGCCAAGGAATCGATGGGACGATCGATCCCAACCCCGTCGCAGACAAATAGTGGTTGCACCAGATCGTGCCTCGTCAGGTGCGATTCAGCCAGGAACTCGCGGATCGCGGGATTCCGTCGCCGGCGCCGCATCCTGCGGATCGGAAATCTGGCCATGGGGTCCTCTTTTCCTCGATGAAGCTACGGGTCAAGTCGATGGTCTCAATTCTGAGGATTCGAATCGCCTGCCACCAACCGGATGCAGGCTTGGATCATCTCTTCCACTGTTGACCGTACCGCCATTTCGATCTGTTTCCAGCCCCACTGGCGTAGTTCTTGAGCAGTGGCTTCTCCTGCAGCGATTGCCGGTATTCCCTGCAATTCCTTGAAACTGTGCCCTGATCGACGGCAGACCGCTCGCACCGCAGACGGGCTCGAGAAGATGATGCCGGTAGTCTCTGGAAATTCTGCAGACCACCTTGCCGGGTCAAGACTCTTCTCCTCCTCGGTCCTGGAAACCTCGACTCGAGTGACCTCGAAGCCAGCAGCGACCAGCCGATCCTTGACGATGGGAAGCCCGATGTCGCTGGTGAAATGGATCGCCCGGCAACAAGGCAAGGAGTCGATCACTTCGGCTGTCAGCGCCTCCGCTCCGCGCCCATCCCCCTCGATCCGAACCTCGAACCCAGCGTCACGAATTGCTGCTGCTGTTTGAGGTCCCACCGCAATCCAGTACATCCGTTGCAGGCCGGTTCGATCCTCGGCTGCCAGCATATCGATCAGATGTCGCACCGTGGTAGCACTGGTGAAGATCATCAAACTCTCGGGCGGCAGAGACGCCAGCGAAGAAATCACACCTGCAGGCTCGGTAGCACTCAATCGGATCGCAGGTTCCACAATCACTTCTGCTCCGAGTTCAGTGAGAGCGTCTCTCCAGGAGCCGGCTCGATCTCGGGGCCGTGTCAGGATCCAGCGAGAACCCTTCAATTCGGAACCGATCATCCGAGGCCCAGTGACTCATCGAGAATTTGAAGGATTTCATCTCCGCCAGCTTTGCGAATCATCTTCGCCAATTGCTGGCCTATTTCTCGAGAGGAAGTGACTGATCCCTCGAGCCCTAACCGAACCAGTCGGGAGCCATCGGGGAGACCGAGAACACCGCAAAGACTCAGGTGTTCACCGGAGACAACTCCCAAGGCTCCCACCGGTAGATGGCAACCACCACCGAGAGCCCCTAGCAATTCCCGCTCTGCTTCGACGCAGATCCGGGTGATCGGATCGTCGAGGAATCCAACCACCTCTGCGAGAGCGCTGTCGTCGCTTCGAATCTCAACGGCGAGAGCTCCTTGCGCTGGGGCAGGAGTCACTTCCGTGGTCGAGATAGCGCATCGAATCGTGTCCTTCAGCGCTAATCGATGAAGGCCCGCACAGGCGAGTACCACTCCCGCATCTCCACGCTCCTCGTAAACTCTCAGCCGAGTTTCCACATTCCCTCGGATCCCCTCCACCACCAGGTGAGGATATCGATGGAGGATCTGACAACTCCTCCTCAACGAACCAGTGGCCACCGTGGCGCCAGGAGGTACATCGACGAGGCCAGGGTAGCGAGCTGAAACCCACGCATCTCTGGGGTCTTCTCGTGGAGGAATGGCAGCGATCACCAGTTCTGGCGGCTGTACGATGGGAAGATCCTTGAGTGAATGCACTGCGAGATCTACTTCCCCCTCAGCAAGCGCACGTTCCACCTCGACGGTGAAGACTCCGGGAGCCCCGACCTCGTGCAGCGGCGTTTTTTGATCCTGATCGCCAACGGTCTCGATCAACACTTCCTCGACGCTGACTTCCGGATGCATCTGTTGAATCTGGTCAGCGACCCAGCCTGATTGTGTCCGTGCAAGGGTACTGGCCCGTGTTCCCAATCGGATTTTCATTTCTGGTCCTCCTCCTCAACACTCTCCTGTTGAAAGAGAGACTCCAATCGATGCAAGAATGATCCATTCAACTGCGAACCTGCAGCACGGAACTCCTTGAGCGGTCGATGAAGGGCACGTTTCAGCAAACCCCTGACAAGATCGGTGAGTTTGTTGTGTAACTCGCCATCGACCTCGTCTCGCAACAGTTCCAGTTCCTGCTCACTGGCATCTTCGATCGATTTTCTCAATGTCCGGATGATCGGGTCCAGTTGCTGGTTCACTGTCCAGATCTGGAACTGCTGTCTCTCGTGTTCCACGATCTCTTCCGCACC
>CAVOEM010000034.1:0-17636 GCA_963694575.1 Planctomycetes bacterium UBA1146
CGCCGCGTGATGATCGAGGATTTCGACGGAGATGGGCTGCAAGATGTAGCCATTCTGGTCCACGACCGCCTGATCATCTATCCACAAGACTCGAACGAGGGAGCCGATTGAGGATGGAAGATTCCACTACCCCCCCGACCTGGATGCTCGAGGGAAACCTCGCCGAGGTTGGCGGGATCACCCGGTCACGACTTCGAATTTGTAATCGAACAGGCACCATCCTCGAACGGGGAGATCTGGACGGTCGACCCGATGTGGTTTGGCCTGAAGGAGTCATCGTCTGTCCAGGGTTCATCGATATTCATGTCCATTGCCGCGACGATCCCGGTGGATCTCAGAGACACAAGGAAGACTACCGAAGCGCCAGTGAAGCGGCGATTCACGGCGGGGTGGTACTGCTGGGAGATATGCCCAACAATCCCGATCCACCCTCCGATGCTGAATCCTATCAACGGAAACGACTTCTCGCCGATGAGAAATCGTTGGTCGATGTGGTGCTCTACGGCCTGCTCTCCAGGGGCGGAACCCCGTTCCGCAATGACATCCCCTGGAAGTGTTACTTCGGCCCCAGCGTGGGAGATATCGACTCGTGGGGAGATTCTTCTGTCGCCGAGGTGCTCGAACCCTTCCGTGGCCAACTGGTGATGTTCCATGCCGAGGATCCTGCCATCCTGCAGCGTCACGCAGATCGCCCGACCCACGAGCAACGGAGACCACCCGAGGCGGAGGTCGAGGCGATCCGTTCGATCCTGACCGTCTGCAAGGCGCTGGAAATCCACCCACACATCGCACACCTTTCCACGGCAGACGGTCTCGCACTGATCGAGCAGGCTCGAGCAGAAGGTCAGATCGTCAGCACCGAGGTCGCCCCTCACCACCTCTCTTTTGATGAAGAAAATCGTCACCAATTCGACCGCTCAGACTGGCTTCAGATGAATCCACCCCTGCGCAGTCCACGAGATCGCCATGCACTTCTGGAGGGGCTCATCTCCGGTTCTATCGACTGCATCGCCACCGATCACGCTCCCCACTCCAGAGAAGAAAATGCCCGCGGAGTCTCGGGAGTTCCGCTGCTCGATACCTTCGGTGGATTCCTGTGTCAACTGGCCAAAGATGGAGTCTCCTGGCCAGTGCTCGTCGAGCGAGCCGCAGCGACCCCAGCTCGAATCTTTTCAAAATTCTATCCGGGAACGATGGGTGATCTCAAACCGGGATCGGTCGCCTCCCTGTCGATCCTCGATGTTCGGCAACCATGGGAGGTGAAGGGGAGCGAAATCCGCAGCCGCGCCGGCTGGTCTCCCTACGAGGGTCGCCGGTTACCTGGAAAGGTCATCGAAACCGTACTGCGAGGGGTTCGCTGGGATGCGACCACGATCGAAATAATTGCTCAGGATCGTGGTTCCTGCGAGTGACCGGGGTATTCATCGAGCGGAAGAACGACCGAGGAGACCACTTCCGTCAGAGCCTGCAACGCGTACGGCTTCTGGATGAAGGCCTGAAATGGCCCGGATTGCTGAATCAGTTCACTCCCATAGCCACTGGAGAGAATCAGTGGTAGATGGCTCCAAGCCTTGTGGAGTTCACGCCCCACCTCAAGTCCATTGCGACCCGGCATCTCCATGTCGATGATCACCACATGGTACCTTCCCTTGGCACGTTTCACCGCCTCGATCCCGAGATCTCCATCATCGACAGAGTCGACCCGATAACCGGAACGCTCCAGCATTCGCACCACGATTCTCCTCACCATCTGGTCGTCATCGATCACCAGCGCCCTGCGCCCTTCTCCTGAACTGACCGGGAGCCGTTCAGGAGTGGATTCAACCGGCGCAACCCACTCACAGGTGGGGACCAATGCCCTGAAACAAGTGCCCACTCCCAGCTCAGAATTCAGTTCCAACACTCCACCATGGGCACGAACAATACCCAGTACCGCTGCCAGGCCCAACCCCCGCCCGGTGAACTTGGTCGAATAGAAGGGTTCAAAACATCGCGATTGGGACTCCTCAGACATCCCCAAACCACGGTCCTCGACCTGAAAAACGACGTACTCCCCATCCTTCAACTCGGGGCCTACTCCGATCGGTTGGTCCAGTTCGTCCGCCCGAATAGATTTGAGATAGGTCTTCACTTCCACCGCATGACTACTCTGAATCGAAGCTTCCGTAGCATTGATGACCAGATTCATCACCACCTGCTGGATTTGAGTCTCATTACATCGAATGCTGCCTAAACCCGCATTCAGATCGTAATTCACCACGATGGTTTTCGGTGTCGAAAGTCGAACCAGGGCAGTGATCTCCTCGACCAGTTTGTCGAACTGGATTACCCTCTCGCTCTGCCTTCCCTTCCCGGCATATGCAAGCATCTGGCTCGTCAAATCAGAGGCCTTCATCGCACCAACCTCGATCTCCTTCACCTGGGCCCGAATCGATTCCTGCAGTGTTTCCTCATGAAGAATGAGACTTGCATTTCCTGACACTGCCTGCAAAAGATTATTGAAGTCGTGAGCGATTCCTCCCGCCAGCACTCCCAAACTTTCCAGTTTTTGTGCCTCCTGGAATCGAGCCTCCAGTACTTGTTTCTCCAATTCAGTCTTTGATTGCCAGTGTCTGAGTAGCAGCAACAATGCAAAAGTAGTGGCCAGCGTCATCATCCAGACCGCCAGGGTCAGCCGATGATTTCTAAGATTCATTGAAGAGGATTCGGCCTGATGAATACGAACGGTACTCTCGATGAGCCTGGTGCTCTCAAGAACTTTCTTGTAGATGGCATCGAAAGAGATATCACTCTCAGTTCCTGCAGCGCTGATCGAACGCGCGCCGAGACGGTCGTTGGCAGATTCCTCAAGAGCGACCAAAGCTATCCGCAGGTTCGAAGTGCGATCGAGAATGCTGACGCCAGAAACGACCGAGTGCATCACTCCCCCACCCTTCTGGGGAAGTGAAGTTTCAAACTCAAGGGCTGCTTGATGTGCATCTGCGAATCGGCTCGTCACTTCTGATAGTTCCTGAGTGGCGTCCCCCGTAATCAATTCCTCTGTCCACAAGTGGGCTTCCGCTACATTTTCACGGATGCTGGAGAGTTTCGCAGTGATCTCTGCGAAATCGTGGCCCTCGATAAGCCACTGCTGATGGAAGTAAAGCAACGGACCCAGTGCGGTGATCGCCAGCAGAACAAAGAAGATCCCGAAACCCTGGAGCGATTTGAGCATCTTTGTTCCCTCCGGCATGCACCCCTTGTCAATCCCCCCGCAAGGCTGTGGCCAGCGGCCGGCAAGAGAAGGATATCATCCTGCAAGAAAAAACAGCAGGCGGTCTTGAAGACCACCTGCTGCAAACTCCTTGAAATCGAGACTGGCTCGATTCAGGGGCAAGCATCGTAGGAAATACAACTCAGCGAGTCCGCCGTGGGATCCAGCCCACAGGTCTCGCCCGGAGCCGCCAAGGGTGAGGAACCGAACAGGTATCCGAGCAAGGCCACCGGATCGGAGATGTCGATGACCCCATCGTCGTTGCAATCCGTGGTCGAGAGACAGGACGGATCTGGTTGTCCACTGAACAGGAATCCGAGGGCTCTCACCACATCTGCAATATTCACCACCCCATCTGCATTGGGGTCACCTCTGCGGAAGAACGTCGATTCACAACTGTCAGGAATACCGTTGCCATCCGAATCGGCAGCGGACCCATCCGCAATATCACAGCTGTCGGGTGAACCGTTTGAATTACAGTCAGGCGTGGATCCGGCATCGATCTCGCAGTCGTCGATGGAACCATTTCCATTGCAGTCATCGGCAATGCCCAGATCGATCTCGCAGCTGTCGAGCAGTGTATTGCTGTTGCAATCTTCTGCAGTCCCAGCAGCCAGTTGACAAATATCGGGGACATTGTCGAAGTCACAGTCCAACAGCGCACCATTCTGGATTTCGCAGACATCATGAACGCCACTGCCATCACAGTCGTGGGTCGCCAACTGACAGGAATCGAGAACACCGTCGCCGTCGCAATCCTCAGCACCCGCTTCGATGTCGCAGGAATCCTCGACACCATTGGAATCGCAATCCGTGTTGGGAGTCTGGCAGGAATCCGGAATCAAATCTCCATCGCAATCGACTTCGATCCCAGCAGCGATGTCGCAAGTGTCTGGTTCACCGTTATTGTTGCAATCGGTGGTGTTCCCAATGGCGCACTCACAGGAATCCACGATGTAGTTGCCGTTGAGATCCAGGCTCGCGATGTTGGCCGGAACAATCTTGAAGATCTCTCCTCCGGACCAGTCGCAGATGTAAACCTCGCCATAAGCATCCTGTCCGAATCCGGCAATCCCGGTGATGCTCTGGGAGCCGGGAGGATCCAGTTCGGAGGTCCGGGAGGTGTACTCGGATACGCTGGATCCAGTCCACCGGAAGGACCAGATCTGGTTGGAACACCAGTCGCCGTAGAAGTACAGGCCTTGCATGTCGGGCATTGCGCAGCCGCTGTAAACATTGCCGCCAGTGATGGAGCAACCACTTCCATGGTTGTAGACCTGCTTGGGATCGGTCAGTGAAGCGGCGTTACAGGTGCAACCAGACAAGCCTGTGCAGGTATTCCCCTCCATGCAGCGCCAGCCATAATTCTCTCCACCGACTGAAGCGGCGGACTGAATGTTGACCTCTTCCCAGTTGTATTGTCCAACATCGGCGATGTAGAAATCACCGGTGAGACGATCGAAGGAAAATCTCCACGGATTTCTCATGCCCGTCGCCCAGATCTCATCGAGAGGAGCTCCGGGGCCGGCAAATGGATTGTCGACAGGAATCGAGTAGGGCGTGCCCCCATCGACATCGATCCGAAGAATCTTGCCGAGGCGCGTGTTGATATTCTGGCCATTCCCCTGGGGATCATTGGCACTTCCTCCATCACCAAGGCCGATATACAGGTAACCGTCGACCGGGCTGAACTCGATCATCCCGCCGTTGTGGTTCGAGTATGGCTGGCTCTGGGTCAGCACGATCTGCGCACTCGATGGATTCGCCACATTGGGATTGGACGTAGAGACCGAGTAGCGAGCGACCGTCGTGTTCGATGAGTTGTTGGTGTAGTAGACGTAGAAGTACCCGTTGCTGGCGTAATCGGGGTGAAATGCCAATCCCAGCAATCCTCTCTCATCCGCTCCGGAGGTCCCTCCCCCGACGATCGAATTGATGTCGAGAAAAGGTGTCGAGATCAACTGAGCACTGGTCATATCGTAGATTCGAATCGTTCCCTGCTGTTGAACGATGAAAAGTCGTTCAAAATCGGCAGTGGGAGCGGTCACCAGGACCGGACGGCTGACACCACTGACCACCCTTCGAGTGGAGAGCGGAGTCCCTCCGGCATCGACCAGAAGCGGAAGAAATAGCAGAAGCAGCATCGCAACCGGGTACAATTTCATACGAAACATCTCAATCGCCTCTTGGTCTCTCTTGGCCCGTGCCTGTCTCATCGACACAGGCAAATAGCAGGAATACACCTTAAAAGTGTACCCCACTCCGTACCAGAATACTCCGGCGAATGACGAAACTACTCGACTTCAATCGACTCCAGAGTGGCGGATTCAGCCCCAGAGAGGCCATCACTGCTGTCGAGAGATCTGGACTAGCCTGGCATGAATTTGATCGATCACATCATGAGGAGTCGAAGTCCCGGCGGTGATCCCGACATGTTCCACCCCGACAAACCAGCCCGGCTCCAGTTGCTCATCGTTTTCGACGTGGTAAGCGGGAACCTCTTTTTCCCGACACACATTGAGCAACTTGTGGGTATTCGACGAGTTGGTTCCACCCACCACGATCATCACATCGACCTGCTCGGAGAGTTCATCGACAGCATTTTGACGATCCTTGGTCGGCTTGCAGACGGTATCGATGAACTCGATATCGATGTCGGGAAAGCGCTGACCGATCTGGAGGAGGATCTCCTTCGCCTGACTGATCCGGTAGGTGGTCTGACAGACCACTCCAATTCGTTCACGCCCCTCCAGCAGGTGCAGATCATCGATGTCGCCGATGACGGTGAAATCGACCAGATCGCCGACGATCCCCTTCACCTCGACATGCTCTCGCTGGCCGATCACCACCGGGTGCCACCCTTCCTTGACCAGCCTCCGCACCGCCTGATGGACCCTCAGCACCAGTGGGCAGGTGGCGTCATACACGATGTGGCCTTGATCACTGAGTTTCTTCTTGAGGCTCGCGGGTGCGCCGTGAGCGGTGATCATGACGTTTCTGGTGGTGATCTCGTCATCGCTGGAACTGACCATCTTCACGCCAGCATCATGTAATCTCTGAACCGTCTGTGGGTTATGAACCAGTTGGCCGACGATGGTCAGATCGATGGAGATCTCCGGGGTAAGAGCCGCATCTATTGCGTCTCGCACCCCGAAGCAGGTGCCCAGCGCTCGTGCCCGGGTAATCCTCATGTCCAGATCTCCAATCCAACCGCAGCCCCTCTGTTTTACCCTGATCTGAGTCCACTTTCGAGTCGAAGCGACCAGCGAACTGAACCCAATCAGAACCCTGTTTCGGTTGCATCCGGTAGCAGGATCGGTTGCCATCGGGGTCCGACATCATCGAGAGATTGGCGACGAACCCCAGAAATGAGGGGTAGAAGCCAACCACCCTGGAGAGGGACAGCCTTTGTCCGTGGAACAACCCGTATCCCATGGCCCCCGCACCGTCCGCGCCCCACGCGGCAAAGAGCTCAGTTGCCAGTCGTGGTTGACCGAAGCTCCCTTGCGGATGCTGATGAACAACCTCGATCCCGAGGTCGCCGAGGATCCCGATCATCTGGTCGTGTACGGCGGTTCTGGAAAAGCAGCCAGGACATGGGAATGTTTCGACGTCATCGTCTCGACCCTGAGATCGATGCGACCCGATGAGACCTTACTGATCCAGAGTGGTAAGCCGGTTGCTGTGGCGCGAACTCACGCCGATGCACCCCGAGTCCTGATCGCCAATTCGAATCTGGTACCACGCTGGGGCACCATCGAAGAATTCCGCCGATTGGAGGCGGAAGGACTGACCATGTATGGCCAGATGACCGCCGGTTCCTGGATCTACATCGGAACTCAAGGAATCCTCCAGGGCACCTACGAAACCTTCGTCGAGGCGGGGCGCCAGCACTTCGGTGGCGATCTTGCCGGGCGCTGGATCCTCTCGGCAGGGCTGGGAGGAATGGGCGGGGCGCAGCCACTCGCCGCCTCGATGGCGGGGGCGGTCTCACTGACCATCGAGGTCGACCCCGAACGGATCAAGAGACGGCTGGAGACCGGTTACCTCGACGAGTCATTCCTCGATCTCGATGCCGCTCTGGAACGAGTCGATCAGTTGTGCTCACAGAAAGAGGCTCGATCGGTGGGCCTGCTCGGCAACGCTGCCATCCTGCTGCCGGAGATTCTACGCCGCGGCATCGTGCCCGACATGGTCACCGATCAAACCAGTGCTCATGATGCTCTGTGTGGATATATCCCTGACCAGAAACCTCTCGACGAGGTCTTGGTGCTGCGAGATACCGATCCAGATCAATACCTCGAATTCTCGATGAACGCGATGTACCGCCATTGTGAAGCGATCGTCGGCTTGCAACGAGCGGGCTCGATCGCCTTCGACTACGGCAACAACCTCAGAGGCCAGGCTCAAGACGCCGGTTTCGAGAACGCATTCGACTATCCCGGCTTTGTCCCTGCTTATGTACGCCCGCTCTTTTGCCAGGGCAAGGGTCCCTTCCGCTGGGTCGCCCTCAGCGGAGATCCGGCAGACATCCACCGTACCGATGAGGCGATCCTCGAGCTGTTTCCCGAAGACCAGCACCTCTGTCACTGGATCCGCACCGCTCAGGAACGAGTCCAGTTCCAGGGGCTTCCGGCGAGGATCTGCTGGCTCGGATACGGCGAAAGAGCCAAGTTCGGCCTGCGTATCAATGAACTGGTTGCCAACGGTGAAATCTCCGCTCCCATCGTCATCGGTCGAGACCACCTCGACTGTGGTTCCGTCGCCTCGCCAAACCGCGAGACCGAATCGATGCTCGATGGTTCCGATGCCATCGCCGATTGGCCACTGCTGAACCTGATGCTGAATACCGCCAGCGGTGCCACCTGGGTCTCACTCCATCACGGAGGAGGGGTCGGGATCGGCAACTCCATTCATGCCGGAATGGTAGTCGTCGCCGATGGAACAGAGGAGGCTGCAGCGCGCCTCGAACGAGTACTGACCAACGACCCCGGCTCAGGGATCTGGCGTCATGTCGATGCGGGCTATGAAGAGGCTTCCAAATTTGCGGATGAACATTCTGTGTGGATTCCGATGCGAGGAGGTCGACCCCGATGAAGACCTCCGTCGACTTGCTGATCGAGAATGTCGAAAGACTACTTCCCGGTCACGAAGAAGCCCTCATGGGAGTCTCCGTAGCAGTGGATGCAGGACAGATTCAGGAGATCGGACCGGCGAAGAAACTCGCCGGTCTTTTCGATGGTAGTCGGACACTCGATGGCACTGGGAAGTTGTTAACCGCAGGGTTTGTCGATTCACACACCCACCTGGTTTTCGGAGGAGAACGATCGGGCGAATTCGTCCAGCGCTGTGCAGGTGCCGACTACGAGCATATTGCCAGCGAGGGTGGAGGGATTCGGGCGTCTGTCCGGATGACTCGCGCCGCTGACCTTCAGCAACTGGTCGATTCAGCCAGACCGAGGCTACAGAGGATGATGGAATCCGGCTCCACCACCATCGAAATCAAGAGCGGGTACGGACTCGATCTCGAGAGCGAACTGAAGATGCTCCGGGCCATCCGCCAATTGTCCGAGGAATTCCCGATCGAAATCGTCGCCACCTTCATGGGAGCCCACGAGATCCCCGACGAATGGCGCCAAGATCGGGCCCAATATATCCGCATCATCTGTGAACAGATGATCCCTCAGGTAGCCCGCGAAGGGTTGGCCGAGTTCTGCGATGTCTTCTGCGAACGAGGCGTGTTTGACACTCAGGAGAGCACCCAGATCCTTCAAGCGGGTCTGAAAAATGGCCTCAAACCCAAGGTTCACGCCGACGAACTGGCCGCCTCGGGCGGATCCCTGGTCGCCGCCCAGGTCGGTGCCATCAGTGCCGACCACCTGATGGAAGTCACGGCGGAGGGAATCGAGGCACTGAAAAGCGCTGGAGTCGTTCCCACCCTCCTTCCCGGGACCACTTTCTATCTGCGGAAATCCGGTTACGCTCCGGCTCGGTCCCTGATCGACGCGGGGCTCGAGATTGCGATTGCGACCGACCGGAATCCTGGATCTTGCACCATCGAAAGCATGCTTTTCATTGCAGGCCTGTCGGTGATGCACATGGGCCTGACCCCTACAGAAGCGATCATCGCCGCCACTCGAGGTGGGGCTCATGCACTGGGTCGTGAGGCACGATGTGGAACGATTGAAACGGGTAAAAGAGCCGATCTGATCCTCTGGGATGTACCCGATGAGGAAGTACTGATTCACGAATTTGCTAACCAAGTTCCTCGCATAGTTTGCGCTGCAGGACGAATCGTGTTCGATTCGCACACTGCAAGTATTGAAAGATCCGACCTGACGTCGGACCAGGGGGTTTGAACCAGATGTCCAAGTTCACCGATCGACTCACTCAGACCATGAATGAACAATCCTGGGGCGAGTACGAGGAAGCGTGGCTCGACGCCATCGAGAGCGAGGATGTTCGCTTTGCCGAATATCTGCTAGCAACCAAACAGGCGATCACCGCAGGCCATGGAGAACGAGCAGGTCAGATGCTCGAACTACTCCTTCAATCGGGTCACACCGACGAGCTGTCCCCCGATAAGAAAGTGGAGTTCCACGAGGCACTTGCGTGCAGCCTTCCGCGAAACAAGGACGCGCGTGGGTTGTTGCTCGAGATTTACAAGTCCCAGTTCGGGCACATCGATGGATTCGACAACTGCGTCGAAACCTCTGGCCTGATGGATGGAACCCGACCCGGCGAAATCATCCCGCTCTTCAAGAGAATGGTCCATTATCAACCGGGCTCTTATGTGAAACATCGCTCCGGCTGGGGTGTCGGCGTTGTGACGGAACTGGACCCGGCGATCGGCACCGCCACTGTAGACTTCGAGAAAAAAGAGGGGCACTCCGTAAAACTGGAGGCACTTCCTCAAATCTGCGATCCTCTCGACGCCGATCACTACCTTGTGATGGGTTGGAAGCGACCGGAAGACCTGCGCTCGCTCGCAGACCAAGAGCCAGCGGAACTGATCAAACTGGTGCTGAGGACCAACAGCAAGCCGATCCCCCTCTCCAGGATCAAGGATGCGCTGAGCGGAGTTGCGGTCCCCGCCTCCTCCTGGAGCAAGTGGTGGACCCGTGCCAAAACCGCCATCAAGAAGGACTCGCTGATTGGTCAGTCCGGCGGCAAGAACAACGAGTTATATCTTCTCGATGGGCCAGAAGCTCTCACCGCCAGCATCGATCGTCGCTTTGCCAATCTGAGTCCCGACGATCGACTCAAGGTAGTTCGCGAGTGCCTCTCCGAATTACGAGAAGATGAGCACCATCTACTGGTTCCCCAGTTCAAGTTGCTGCGTCGCGACATCTTGCGTGGCGACCTGGTACCTTCACAGCAGATTTCCGCCCTGCTCTTGCTCACAGATCATGCTCCCGATGGGGACGAGGTGATGGCCATCGGTGCCCTCATCATGAAGGCTAGTCATCCGTCAGACCTGCTCAACTTGCTGGGGCGCGAAGAAGACCAGAAGGATACCCTTGGAGTGATCCGTAAACTGGACCCTGCTCGCTGGGATTCCCTGCTCGAAGAATTGTTACTGAAATCGGACGATTCACTGCGCGAACTGATCATCCAGATCTACGAAGAGGCCGACCAGTTGCACTTGGTCGACCAGATCGGTTCCAGCGTACTCCGCAGGCCGGGAAAATCGCCTCTGCTATTCCTCCACCTGGTGCGCAGATCTGCTTCCGAAGATCTCCGATACTTTCCCTGTCTCAAGGGAGTCTCCTCGCCCGACCTGTTCCGCCAAGCGGCGGCAAGCTTCGATCGACTCTCCCTTGAAAACGAAGTGAGCAAGGATCCCGAAATCGCCACCTCGGTGAAGCGCTATCGGCAGCAGTTATCGGTCAAACCTTTTGCGCTGCTCACAAAGGTGCTGGATCACGGCGTCCTGACTGACGCACGAGAGATCTACATGCAATTGGCGGGTTCTCGCTCCATCAGTGATTCCAACCTGGAGAAGGCCAAGGCGATCATCCTACGCAAGTTCCCCAAGGTTCTGGCCGGCCAAGCCAGTCGCGGCAGTGCTGTGGCCCAGCAATCGACGATCTACTCGACCCAGTACGGCATGGACAAGATTCAAGCTGAACTGACTGAGATTCGCAACGAGAAACTACCGGCGATCTTCAAGGCCATCGGAGATGCGGCTGCACTGGGTGACCTGAGCGAAAATGCAGAGTTCACATCGGCGATCGAGGAGCGAGAGAATCTCAACCGCAAGGTAATGGAACTACAGGGCGACCTCGACCGAGCTCGCCTCATCGACCCCGAAGAAGCCAGCACCGATCAGATCGGACTCGGTAGCAAGATCAAGTTTCATAACATTTCCACCGACTCGACATTCGAGTACTGCCTGCTAGGACCGTGGGATGGGGGCCCAGATAATGGAGTGCTCTCCTACCTCTCACCTCTCGGCAAGGCGATGCTACAGAAGAAAGAGGGCGAAGAGTTCGATGTCGAACTCCCGACCGGTGTGCACAAGGTCAAGGTTCTTGAAATCAGTCGAGGTCAGGTTCCGCAGAAGCAGTAGAACCATCGGTGGAAATGGCTTCGGTCGAATTGGAAGCCCCCATCAACTGCTCGAGGAATACCGTGGCGAAGGCCCCGGAAGGTAAACTGAAGGAGACCAGCAAGCTCTGCTGCTCCTCCTCCCAGGCGACCTGAGGCTCCCCTACCTGGATCCTTAACGGTCGCCGTGTACCATCGAGTTTCATGCCACGAACATGAGAGACCCAGGAACCTGGACGCAGTCCCTCTGCAATCAACACTGCGCTCTCGATCCGCCCTGCTTCCCCTTCAGGCAACTTCATCTTCTTACCGAAGATCGGACCCGTAGGAGAGATCTCCCCGACTCTGGCGCGCTGCTGGTCTTCGAGCCAGCCCGCCTCCTCCATCGAGACATGGAATCGAGACCTTTGTCCGTCCAACTGGCAAATATCTCCGGCCCATGGCAACCAGTACCCATCCTTCGATCTCTCGATCCGTTCCATCAGAACCCAGTTGAACAGTTCTGCTTGATAGGCGGAGTAGTACATCCTCCGCAAGGCATGAGGGATCCTACGAGCCGCCGCACGAAGATTTCCGGGGTGAGTTTTGAGGGAGGTGAGAAGTGCGGCCTCGGTGGTTCTTCCAGGAGGCAGTAGTCGCCTCGCAGCATCGATATCGTCCGCCGCATATGCGCTTCGATAATCCTCTTCGACCCCCTCGCGTGGAGCCAGCAGCAGTTCCAGTGCTTCTGCAATCTGTCTTCTCAACAGTGCCGATCCGATGCGAGCGCCATCCCCGTGCATGCCAAAGCGTTGGGGTCCATAAAAATTCGGCAACCCCCCGACCGAGATCTCCTGGATCCTTTGCCGGGCACTTTCGAGTGCCCCCTTCTCCACCTCACGGATCCGGATCTCGAACTGATTCCCGGCCAGATGCCCGGTTCGAATCTTGTTTTTGTGGCGAGACACCGAGAGCACTCGGATCCAGGGGGCATCGATGGAGACCACATCTCGATCGGTCAGAATCGGCACCGAAAAAGTCTGGGTGGTGATCGCTCGCTTGTCCTTGAAGCCGGCAAATCCGATCAGTTCCCGCTTCACACCCAGAGTCCTGGCGATGTGATCGCGCGCTTGGATGGTCGTGCGATTACTCTTCTCGATGGTCAGATACAGGTGCTCGCCAGCACCGCACGGTGTGTAGAGAGGCATCTCCGTGACCTTGAAGTCCTCCCAGCGCTGGCGGATCACTCCGCCGGTCACCGCGATTTCAGGATTCAGCATGGGCAGCTGATAACCACTCTCTCTGCGGCACTGGAGAACCTCCGCCGGATCGACATCGAGGATTTCCAGATCATCATCTTCGGGAACTTCGGAGAGGGATTCACTCGTCTCGGACTGATTCATCGGTTTCAGGTCTCCTGTCCCTGTAGGGACTGCAATAGCCGGGGGGATCAATCTTCTTCGGAGAAGACCGAAGATTCCACCACCACGGCTGGGATCCCCGAGACGATCGTACCCGGACCCACGTCCGAGGTGATAACGGATCCGGGGAGAACTACGGCTCCTCGACCGACGAAACACCCCGCCAGCACCCTCGAGCCCGCCCCCATGAACACCTGATCGCCGATCCTCGACAGGTCATCGAGAGATGCTCCCGCCTCCAGCACACAGGCATCTCCACAACGAGCGCCGATTCCCAGACGAACGCCGGGCAGAAGCAGTGAAGCGGTTCCCAGCGATGCTCCCGATTCGACGCTGCAGCCCTGGTCGATCACGACCCCCGGATCCAACCTCACATCGGCGCCGATCCGGGCGTCGGGAGAAATGGTTCCGACCACCTCTGCCGCCAGTTCCTGGCAGCATCGGAGCGCTTCCCACCGTTCTGCCGGGCGCGCGAAGGCGAAGCAGACGGCAGTCGCCCGCTGGTCGAGGATGGTCGCCAGTTGGTCGAAGGATCCGACGATCTGGTGGCGCTGGAGGCCACTCTCCTCGTCCCACATGACGGGGCTGTCCGATCCACTCCAGGGGATCACACCGATCAATTCCATCGATGAATGCTGCAGCAAGGCCAGAACCCGGCGCAACTCGATCCCGTAACCCAGGACCAATACCTTTGGCTGAACCATTTGAACTCTTCCTCGCTGGAGGATGGGTCGATGAACCGCCGAGAGCAGCGGTATCCAGCCCCATCGAGTCTCTTCCTGAACAGATGATACAAGTGACCTATCCGGTCGGCACCCGCTTGTTGCCCGGTAATATCCAATTGTCGGGGTCACTGGCAGAGATTCGTGCAGATGGTGCTTCTCCCCTCCCCTCGGAGGGGCTGAGACGCTAGGATACGCTCTTCTGGAGCCGCTCCAGCGCTCCAAACCTGCCGAACAGGAGCCCTCATGTCGACTTCCCCGAGCCGCCAACTGGAAACCTTCGCCAATCCTCAGCCGGGACGTGATTACGTCATCCAGTTCGACTGTCCCGAGTTCACCTGTCTGTGCCCGCTCACGGGCCAGCCCGATTTTGCCCACTTCGAGTTCGAATACATCCCCGACCTCCGCTGCCTCGAAACCAAGTCGTTGAAACTATACCTCTGGTCCTACCGCAACGAGGGCGCATTTCACGAGGCGGTGACCAACCAGATCCTCGACGACCTGGTGGCCGCCTGTCAGCCGAGATGGATGAAGGTGACCGGTCGCTTCTTTGTCCGGGGGGGAATCACCCCGACCATCATCGTCGAACACCGCGCCCACGCCACTGAAGAGGCTTGACCCGCGAACATCTGTTCACCATCCTGGTCCACTGCTCAGGACCCGGAGATCGGTTCCAGGTCCTCCTCTGGAGGTGATTTGATTCCCCCGACCGCTGATTCGCCCGATCTGGATCGAACCGATTCCAGTTCTCCGGCAACTGAATCCGCCCATCCGCCCCTCACTGGCAATCGCCAGCAGGTGCTGGAACTGCTGCGCCAGGGCGTGCGCCACAACCGACCCGCCACGGTTCGAGAGATCGCCCACCAATTAGGGCTCTCCTCCCCCGCTTCGGTGCATCGACACCTGCGCCGCCTCGAACAGATGGGGCTGATCGAGCGAGACCCAGCAGCCGGGTCTCGCAACTGGCAACCGATCCAGCAGCCACAAGACCCCACTTCATCATCGATCCCGGTGGTGGGACGTATCGCCGCAGGAGAACCGATCGAAAGTGGTGATGATGCGAGGACGGATGCGACCATCCCGATCGACCCCAAGACCTTTGGATCCGCTGCCACCATCGTCGCGCTTCAAATCGAAGGGATGAGCATGAGAGATGCCGGCATCTTGTCGGGTGATCTCGCCATCGTGAGAAGACAGCCGACGGTAGAAAATGGTGAGATCGCTGCGGTCTCCATCGACGGCGAGGGCACTCTCAAGATCTGGCGCGGGCCTCATGAGGGTGAAGAAGTCAGTCCACAGAAAACGGTCCACCCGGTTCGACTCGAGGGGGCGAACTGCGGATTCGAGACGATGGAGATCGATCCTGCCCAGCATCAGGTGGAAGTGTTTGGCAAGTTGGTCGGCATCATTCGTCGCTTCGAACGACACTGAACTTCGAACGACACTGAACTTCGAACGACACTGAACTTCGAACGACACTGAACTTCGAACGACACTGAACTTCGAACGACACTGAGCGGAGGCGTGGGATGGAAGTTCGAGAAGAAGAGATTCACGAGGCCCTCGATGAAGTGGTGGCCGCCTTTCGCGGAGGAGCCATCGAGATCCGCTCGCTGGTATGGCGTGGCCGATCCTTCGCCATCCAGCAGATGCACGCCAGTTGGATCGACCGCTCGATTCAACCACCGGTCCACGGTTTCACCGTCACTCTGGAAACGGATGACCTGCTGGAACTGGCCTACCAGGAGGGCGATCTGGTCTGGCGTGTCGAGCGCTTGTTCCTGCAATAGTGACCCGCATCTCGCTCAGCCGCATCTCGCTCAGCCGCATCTCGCTACAGCCGCAACCAACGGTGGGAGCCTGACCCTCAGGAAGATGATTCCGCCTTACCAAAGGAACTGTCCAGATCGTGAAACTGTCCTCCCCCATCGCGCGCCACTCCTTGGAGGAACTCGAGATTTTTGCCGTGGATCTGGCCGACCGAGAGCACGTGAATCCGCGCCTGTCCCCAACGATTCCAGCGCCGGATGTGCCAGCGAAGGCGATCGCCTTGCTGCACCCTCCCCTCGGTGGGAGCGCCCTCGGTGAGTAGCATCACCGTATCGGTGCCCGGTTCGAGAAGCGCACGGCGCAGCGGCCCGTAGAGGTTTCCTCGCGCTTCCCCCCGTCCCGAGGGGACCTCCTGCGAGCGAATCTTCTTCTCCAGTGACTTGCGACTGCGCACCAACGGCTGAACTCTTGGCAGTGCCGGAATACTATGACTGCCGAAGTGCACGACCTGGACCATCGCCTCGCGAGGTAGCTCTCCCAGCACCCGCAGCAGTTCGTTCCGCGCAACATCGATACGCCTGGCACCATCCCCACCAAAACGACCATCCACCGTTCGCGACATCCCACCGGAGACATCAGAAAGGAACACGATTCGAGTCGAGTCGATCGGCACACCATGATATCGAATCACCCGGGTGCCCTGGGTCGGGTCTTCGCGATCCTCCGCTGGATCGCCGGCTCCGGTCTTATCCGCGGCAGCGCCCCCCTCCACCCAGTTCTTGCGATGGGCCTTCCACCATGAATCCCACGAACTGAAACTCGATCCGATGGGAGAGCTCTGATCTGACATCTCGGTGATGAGTTGCAAGGTCGGCCAGAGTCGTGCCAGGGTCGAGCCCTCCAACGTGGAGGCCAAAGGGATCAGCCCGTCGATCAGTTCCGCTCGACGATCACGAGGCAAGGCGCACCCCTCCACGGCAAGGATCTCGAGCCCCGCCCGACGAATCCGTTCGCCCCAGATCCCTTGCCGATCCTTCCAACGATCGGTCACCGCCTCGTAGGCCGCGCGACATCCCCGCTCGAGGTCCACCACCACCAGTCCCTGCAGGGCGGCGATACGCAGTGCCGGCAGCTTCTTCTCGGTCAATCGCCGTTCCAATAGTTCCCTGGCGGCCTCACCATCGATGACCGCCAGGGTGCGCAGCGCTTCTCCCTGGACAAACCATGGAGACCCCCTCTTCGCCTGCTGCGTCACCAACTCGATCGATTTCTTGTCGTGCGCTGAACTCGGTAGTACAGCCAGTGCACCGAGTGCCATCTCCCGTGCATCGGCGGAGGAGGATCGGGCCACCACCGCCAGCAACTCGCGCTTCAACTCGGCGTCGGGCTGCCGAAGGAAGATTTCCGCCAAGATCTCATCGAGACCCACCGCTGCTCGATCCTTCGCCTTCGTCTGACCAAAGCCGACTCTCAAGGCTCGGCGCTGCTCGACACTCCACTGCTCGACGATCTGGCCAAAGACCTGATCCCGTACGGTTCCAGAAGGATCCCGCAGCAGTTCCAGCACCTGCTCCACCTCGCCGGGCCCCTGCGCCACCCGGAGCCGCGCATCACGAGCGGCATTTCGTTGTTTCTCGACCGATCGCTGGAGATCGACCCGTTCCGTCGGAGGAAGCGGAATCTGTGCTTCGACTGCGCTGGTCAAGGAGAGCGCCACGATCGCCAGAGCAGTGGACCATCTCGGGCACCCGCCGAGGCCCCGCCGGCGGATCCAGCACCAGAGTGGTGGCGAACAGCGGCTCCAGAGAAGTTTGGTTCCCATCGAGGGCATCCTTTCAACACTGATTCTTGACACTGATTCTTGACACTGATTCTTGACACTGATTCTTGACACTGATTCTTGACACTGATTCTTGACACTGATTCTTGACACAGTTTCTT